>NZ_JBPCHW010000004.1:0-259986 GCF_051011795.1 Chryseobacterium sp. RLHN22 | reverse complement strand
GGATCTCTCTTCTCAAAAATAATAAAAGGGAATTAGATCTCTCCAGTGTCCAATTGGATGGAAGCCATACCCGAAGTAAAACAGGTGGAGAATCGGTAGGTTATCAGGGAAGAAAATCATCCAATACGACTAATTGTATTTTTCTATGTGACAATCAGGGACAAATGCTGTCAATGGGAAAGCCAATAAGTGGAGAGCATCATGATCTTTATAATATTGAAGAAACTTTAGAAGAGATTGTCGCTCTTCTAGATGCGTCTGATATAGAGGTTAAAGGATTATTTCTCAATGCAGACTCTGGTTTTGACAGTAAAAAACTTAGAGATATTCTCTATAAAAAAGAAATTATCGGAAATATCAAAGAAAATCCTCGTAACGGGGATACAAAAAATGAAAAGTACTTTGATAATGAGTTATATAAAAGAAGATTCAAGATAGAGAAAGCCAATGCTTGGTTGGATAGTTTCAAAGCGCTGTTAATAAGGTTTGAAAAATTGAATATCACTTGGATAAATCTACATTATTTAGCTTTCTCTATCTTATTTCTAAGAAAAATAAAAGTTTAAACAGGTTTTATTTTAAGTTACATTTCATAATGAATCAATAACAAAAATATTTCTTCATCGAAACTCTGAAAGGATTTATGCTAATTTTACATTAACTGCGTTCAATCCTCTCTCTCCTTTTTGAATATCGAAAATTACTTTATCGTTTTCACGGATTATTCCTGAGCCTAAACCAGAAGAGTGTACAAAAATATCTTTACTTCCGTCTTCCGGAGAGATAAATCCGAAGCCTTTTGCTTCGTTAAAAAATTTTACGGTGCCTTGTTGCATTGTAATTAGTATTAAAAATTGTATATTATTATCTGTAGACTTTACAGATTAATTTTTGAAAAAAGACTTACAGGCATTGTAAATCCTATAAGATTCTGAATATTTATCAAATCTGTACGTTCATCTGCCGTACAAAAAGAAACAGCTGATCCCGAACTTCCAATCCGTTCAATTCTTCTGAGGTAGGTTTCAGGAACATCGGGTAGCTCATAATTTACTACATGTAAAAGCTCATCAATATCAAAAGCTTTTGCGGCAATGTCTGTTGTGATCAGTGCTTTTATTTTATCATTTTTAAAATCCTCCAAAGCATTTTGTCTTGCAGCCTGTGATGTACTTCCATGAAAGGGTTCTGCAAAAATACCCACATTCTTTAGGCGTCTCACCAATTCATTGGCGGTATATTTTGAATGAAGAAAAACAAGTGATCGCTGTGTATTATTATTTTGAAGTAAATCTATCAAAAGTTCTGTTTTATCTCTCTTTTCCACAAAATATACAGACTGCTGAATACTTTTTGGAGTATACGTTTTTTTTCTGGTGATAATTTCAACAGGATTAGAGAGTATTTCTGACAGAAACCTTTGAAGCTTATCCGAGATTGTCTCATAAAATACCAATGTCTGTTTTTTTTGCGGTATGAGTTTGAGAATTTTTTTAAGATTATCAATTATCCCTGAATTGCACATAGCATCTGCATCGTCCAAAACAAGTATTTCTATCTTAGACAGGTCTATATTTCTTCTTTGGCTAACATCCAAAAGCCTTTCCGGGGTAGCAATAAGAAGATCCGTTCTGTTTCTGAGTGCCGCAAGCTGGCTTTCAGCTGAAAATTCTTCTGTGATCGTTAGTTTTAGTAACGGTAAATATTTGCTGTAAATATCAATACAATCTTCTATATTCTTCGCTGACTCTATGGAAGAAGTAAGTATCAAGGTACGGATTTTAGTATGTTCAGGGGTGTTTTTTTTCAGTAATTGCAAAATAGGAAATACAAATGCTTCTGTTTTACCTTCATTATTTCCCACAAAAGCTAAAATATCTCTACCCTCCAAAATTTTAGGAATTGCAACACACTGTATTTCACAAGGTTTAGAACAACCTGCTTCTGAAATAGCACGAATGAGCGGATTGATTAATTTTAAATTTTTGAAACTTATCATACAATTTACGAATAAGTCTGTATTTGTAGACAAATTCATTTACCAGAATAGAAAATGGCTGTTCAGGATATTTGACCTCACCTTCTCTAACATTGATGGATAGCAATCATATTATATCTATGGCTCAATGAAACTTTTACAGATATTCTTATTCTTAAAAAATTTTGATAATAAATGGCAGCTGAAAAGCAATACTGAAATAAAAAACAATGATTTAAACTATAACAGAACAGCGAAGGCAGAAACCTGTTTGGATGAATGCTTTTGCAAATGTATAATAAAAGAATTATAAAACACTCAATATAATTAGCTGATTATCAAAATTTTATTCGTAGCTTTCGCACATACTAATTGTTTGCATAAAGCGGATGATTTTAAATTCACTCCTATGCAGACTTCAGCCATCACTTCTCCACAGGCGCAATTGTTTCCGTCACATTCTTCAACACAGGTAAGAATTGCCTATTTTATTATGATTCATCACAAGCCGGATGTTTTTAAGGAAATGTTTCGGCAGATTTATACAAGAGATCAGTTTTATCTTATTCACATAGACCGTAAAGCGAAGGCTGAAATCACTGAAGAAATACAATTATTTCTGGTACAATTCCCGAATGTATATCTTCTGGAAAGTATGAATATTGTTTCCGGAGGTTTCAGTATGATTCAGGCAGAGCTTAATGCCATGGAATTTTTGCTCAATGTAAATCAGGATTGGGACTATTTCATCAATCTGAGCGGCGAAGATTTTCCTTTAAAATCACAAAACATCATCCGTAAATTTTTAACTCTAAACAATGGTAGAAATTATCTGTTTTATTATGACCAAAAATTCTACAGACCCGATACCTTGAAAAGAGTACAAAATCATTTTACCGAACTTACCCATAAAATTTCGTCATTGATCTACAAAAGATCATTTATGAAAGGTGTAATACCTTATATTGGAGGCAAATGGTTTATATTCACCAGAGAAACATGCTCTTTTATGACCAACAATAAGCGGGTGATGGATTTTGAAGATTATTATCTTCATACTTTTTTGCCGGCAGAATCTTTTTTTCAGACAGTACTTATGAATACTGCTTTCAAAGATATCATTGTAAATGATGATAAAAGAGCAGTCATTGAAAAAGTATTTTTCAACAAAAAACAATTCACAAAAGATTTCATAGATTCTCTGAGAACAGGGAATCAGCTTTTTATCAGAAAAATTAATATAGATGCAAACGAAAATATCATTAATTATATAAAAGACAGCTATCATGATCCGCTTCCGGAAATTGATGAGATTGAAAGGGAGCTAAGAAGAACTAACCAACAAAACAATTAACAATTTTAAGTTTTTACAACAAAATAAAAAGACAGTTTTTCTGTAAAAAAACTGCCTAAATATAATTGTTTAAAACTAATTAAATTTTGTACTGAATTTTTTAAGTCCAGGGATCCAGAACAACCTTCACACAACCATCTTCTTTTTTATCAAAAAGTTTATAACCTTTAGCGACATCATTCAATGATAATCGATGAGTTATGATGTCATCTAATTTCACTTCTCCGTTTTCCACATGCTTCATCAGTTTATCAATGATAGCATGAACAGGAGCCTGTCCTGCTCTCAGAATAATACCTTTATCAAAAATTTGTCCGAGTCTGAAATTATCATAATTGACGGCATAAACCCCTAAAACAGAAACTGTTCCGCCTCTTCTTACGGCACTCATACAGGCTTCGAGAACTTTCATCGAACCTTTTTCAAAATTGATAACGGCTTTTGCTCTGTCAAGAAAAGAACGTTCCGGCTCAAATCCCACTGCGTCAATACAAAGATCGGCACCTCTGCCTTTCGTTAAATCACGTATTTTTTGAACTGTAGAATCTGCATCTTCCCAAAGAATGGTTTCACATCCGGTGAGAGCTTTAATCTGGTCTAATCGGTATTGTAAAGTATCAATCACTATTACTTTTCCTGCATTGTGAAGAATGGCACTTTTAACCGCCATTGAACCAACCGGTCCTGCTCCGAAAATCGCAACCGATTCACCACCTTTCAAGTCACCCCACATGACGCCGGTATATCCCGTTGGAAAAATATCGGTAAGAAATAAAGCCTGTTCATCAGTAAGAAGATCAGGAACTTTTCTCGGTCCGAAATTCGCATAAGGAACTCTCACATATTGCGCCTGACCGCCATTGTAACCTCCGTAAAGATCTGTATATCCAAACATTCCGCCTCCTTTTTCCGTCATAATTCCTCCCTCGGGACCATAATTTTCCGGATTTGAATTTTCGCATCCACTTGGTAAATCGTTCTGACAAAAGTAACAACATCCACATGCAATTGGAAAAGGAACCACTACCCGATCACCTTGGTGTAAATGCGTAATATTTCTTCCCTTTTCTACCACTTCTCCCATAAATTCGTGTCCCATCACCATTGGTCTTGGTTGCGGAATTCCTCCGGAATACATATGCAGATCGCTTCCGCAAATGGCTGTAGAGGTTACTTTAAGGATAATATCGTTTTCGTCCTGAATAACAGGATCATCTACTGTATCGCAGGTAATTTTACCTGGTGCGTGAAAAACAGCTGCTTTCATAATTTAAATATTTTGTGATTTGGTGTGTTCTTATTTTATTCCGTTTCTTTCTTTCTCGAATTCCCAGGCTCTATGTGAAGCAACTGCACGGATGAATTTTTCATCACCGCCGTTATTTTCTTCCAGAATAACCGCATAATCTTTATGATCCTGTTTATAGATATCAGTTTGTTCATAGATCAGCTCAGTATTTTTGTCAAAGAACAACGCTTTGCAATGTCTGTATGCTTCGTTTATGAAATCAACCACACTGTTTTTGTAATCCGGCTGAAGCCAGTTTTGCGAAGAAGTTTCTCCCGGTGCCACATAAACGGCATCGAAGCAAACACTCATTGTACTTGAGATAGAATGTTGCGGCCCGATAAGAGATCCATCATCCGCTTTTACGGGAGCCATTTCCGGAGCGACAAACTGAATGACACCACCTTCTTTTTCTATTTTATCAAGAAAGTCGGTCACTCTTTTCCCATCACATCCGTCTGCTACCAAAACCGCAATAATTCTTGATTCTATGGAATCTTTAACCGTATTTTTCATGCTTAACGCATCAGATACAGCGATTTTAGGCTCACGCTCTTCACTCTGCAATATTGAAGGATCTGCATCAGCAGGAATACTTCCGTTCGGTTGTGTTAGAGGTTTTACTTCAACCCCTAATTTCTGTGCAACAATTTGCGCTAAATCTTTATTAATAAAATTCAGCTGACCCACCATTCTTTCTCTGATGGCGTGAATCGTCACTTTAGACAATTCGAATATCAAAGCTTTCTGAAGATGAGTTTTTTCCGGTTCTGACTGGCTGTTGTAGAATAATTTAGCCTGAGAATAATGATCAACAAATGATTGGCTTCTGGCTCTGATCTTTGTTCCGCTGATTTTTTCACCATAAGAGGTAAATCCACCCTCTTTCATCATTGCCTGAAACGGACAACCGCCACCAATGGAATTTGGCTCGTAGCTTACTTTTCCTTTTGCAATCTGCTGTCTCATGTGTCCGTCACGCTGGTTATTATGCACCGTCGGAACTGATCTGTTAATTGGAATCTCATGAAAGTTTGGTGAGCCCAATCTTGATAACTGAGTATCTGTATATGAAAATAATCTGCCTTGCAACAAAGGATCATTCGTAAAATCTATTCCCGGAACAATATGTCCTGGGTGAAATGCGATCTGTTCTGTTTCAGCGAAAAAATTATCTGGATTTCTGTTTAAAGTTAACGTACCGAAAATTTCTACCGGAACCAGTTCTTCTGGAATAATTTTCGTAGGATCTAAAAGGTCAAAATCAAAATCGTGCTCGTTTTCTTCAGGAACAATCTGTACGCCCAAATCCCATTCTGGAAAAGCTCCGTTTTCGATAGCTTCCCAAAGATCTCTTCTGTGAAAATCAGGATCTGCACCCGAAATTTTCTGAGCTTCCGGCCATGCTACGGAATGAACTCCTAATTTTGGCTTTAAATGAAATTTAACAAAGAATGCTTCGTTCTGCTCATTGATAAATCTAAAAGAATGCACTCCGAAACCTTCCATCATTCTGTAGCTTCTCGGGATGGCTCTGTCGCTCATTAACCACATGATCATGTGCATACTTTCGGGCATTAAAGAAATAAAATCCCAAAAAGTATCGTGCGCAGATGCAGCCTGCGGAATTTCGTTGTCAGGTTCAGGCTTTACTGCGTGCACAAGATCGGGAAATTTCATGGCATCCTGAATAAAAAATACAGGCATATTGTTCGCAACAAGATCATAATTGCCTTCTTCGGTATAAAATTTTATGGCAAAACCTCTTACGTCCCTTGCCAGATCGGTACTTCCTCTGCTTCCTGCAACAGTAGAAAACCGTACAAATACAGGTGTTTCTTTTCCCGCTTCAGACAAAAATTTTGCACGGGTGTATTTCTCCATGCTTTTGTGAAGTTTAAAAACACCATGTGCTCCTGAACCTCTTGCATGAACAATTCTCTCAGGAATTCTTTCGTGGTCAAAATGTGTAATCTTTTCTCTTAAAATAAAATCTTCTAAAAGTGTAGCTCCACGATCTCCGTCTTTCAGAGAATCCTGGTTGTTATTTATTTTAAGTCCCTGATTAGTGGTAAGCTTCTGATCGGAATTATCGGTTTTATAATAACTTAATTGATCCTGCTTTTCGTTTTGTGGTTTGTTCTTATCCATATTAATGATTTGTGGTTGTATTGTTGAAAAGTCATAAATAAAGGTATTGACTGATGCTGTATCAGTCAATATATGTGTATTTAATCTATAATTCTGTGCAGAACTTTGTCAATGAGACATTCTATCAGATAAACGAAATATGGAAAAGCACCCCGATTCAATTAATAATATGGGCATTAAACTAAGAAAAACCCGGGGTGCAGAATAATAAGAGTTAGAATTATAAATAATAATTTTTTTTAAACTATCTTCTCGTAGAAGTAGCAGCACTATCCCGCATCGTATTTGCAGAATCTGTTCTTCCCGGGGCAGGAGCATTCATTGCTGCTGTATCTGTTGGAGGTAATGCCATGGATGTATCAGCAGACATATCAGCAGTTGACATCGTGTCGTTGGTCGTATTTTCTTCAGTTTTTTGTTTTGAACAGCTGATCACTGTTGCACCCAGAAAAAGGGCAGTAAGCAAATAGGTTTTCATATAATAAAATTTTGTAATGTTTGGTTGATTCAAATTTAATCTAATATTTTCCCACATCTTATGACCTCAGTCATAGAAAGCATTTTTCCTTATTTTATACAGATACCACAAATATTTTTATAATCGGAAAATAATATTTTTTGGTCTTATTATTGAATGACAGCCATTACACCATTCACCTAAATATCCTGTTATGAAAAAACATATTGTCATCATAGGAGGAGGTTTTGCAGGTATCAATCTTGTTAAAAGTATTGCCCGCAATAAAAACTTCAGAATAACTCTTGTAGACAGAAATAATTATCATTTTTTTCCTCCTCTTATTTATCAGGTGGCCACTGCTTTTATTGAGCCTTCTCACATCAGCTATCCTTTCCGAAAGCTTTTTGCTAAATATGATAACGTTAACTATCATATGGGAAGTCTGAAAAATATTGATACGCAGACTCAAAAAATCGAAACGGATACCGGAGAAATTTCCTATGATTATTTAGTGGTTGCATTAGGTACAGAAACCAATTTTTTCGGCCTTGAAAATGTTGAAAAATGTGCCCTTCCGATGAAAACTATTCATGAAGCTTTATATCTAAAAAACCATCTTTTGATGAGTCTTGAAAAAGCAGCGAGAAATAAAAATTTACACCGTGCAGAACGTCTTCAAAATATTGTAATTGCAGGCGGTGGCCCGACAGGCGTAGAACTTGCAGGAATGATTGCTGAAATGGGAGCATATATTGCCGAAAAAGAATATCCGGAAATAGAGCTGAACCTTTCCCACCTTTATCTTGTTGATGCACTTCCTACACTGCTTTCACCGATGAGTGATGCTGCAAAAAAAACAGCGTATGAAAATTTAAAAAAATTAGGCGTCAATATTTTGCTGAATGTTTCGGTAAAAGATTATGCAGACGGAAACGTCATTCTTTCAGATGGTAAAAAAATAAAAACAGAAACCCTGATCTGGACTTCAGGAGTGATCGGCCGGAAAGCTCCCGGGATTCCTGAAACCGCTTTAGGAAAAGGCAGACGATTATTGGTAGATGAGTATAACCGTGTTGTGGGATTCAGTAACATTTATGCTTTGGGTGACATCTGCCTGCATTTAAGCGATAAAAATTTCCCGAAAGGTCATCCTCAGGTTGCTCAGGTTGCTATTCAGCAGGCAAAATTAGCCGCTAAAAACATTATAAGACAGGAAAATAATGAGACTCTTCAGCCATTTGTTTATAACGACAAGGGAAGCATGGCCATTATATCTAAATACAAAGCAGTGGTTGATCTTCCTAAATTTTCTTATACAGGATTTTTTGCGTGGTTAACATGGCTTTTCATCCACATTATTCCCTTAACGGGATTCAGAAATAAAATAAGGCTCGCTTTCGAATGGTTTAGGCTATTTATCACCAATAATCCTTCAATCAGGATGATTTTACAACCAAGAAAAAATACTTCTGAAGGCTAAGACAACAGCAAGTAGAGTATTGCATTATTAATTAAAATAACAATTATGAATATCAAAAACATTTCAAGAATAGCTTTAGGCGGAATGCTTATCGCAGCAGGAATATCACATTTAACGATTGCAAGAAAAGAATTTCAGGCGCAGGTTCCCGAATGGGTTCCGCTGAAAAAAGATGACACCGTGGTTTATTCTGGTATTGCAGAAATTCTTTTGGGAACTGCTGTTGCGGTTGCTCCGAAGAAACAAAGATCTCTCATTGGTGCTGTTGCCGCAGGATTTTTTGCAGCAGTATTTCCCGGAAATCTTGCACAATATCAAAACAGAAAAGACGGATTCGGTCTTGATACCGATGAAAGACGCTTTGCTAGATTGTTTATGCAGCCTCTTTTAATGGCATGGGCAATTACATCGACTAAGAAAGATAAAATTTAATTTAAAAATAAATCATTATGGTAAAAAAAATGCTCGCAGGTTTAGGGGGAGCTATTGCACTCAACCTTCTGCACGAAATTATCAGAAAAAACTTCAATAATGTACCACACATCAATGAACTTGGCGAAGAAGCTTTGCAAAAAGTCACAGAATCTACTCCGTTGGAAATTTCTGATCCGGACAAATTATATGCAGCAACTCTTGCGGGAGATATTGTAAGCAATGCTATTTACTACGGAACTACCGCTACCAATCACAATTTCACAAGCGGACTTGCCGCTGGAATCGGAGCGATTGTCTTGCCTCAAAAAATGGGCTTAAATGATCAGCCGGTTGCAGAAAACAATCAAAAGAAAATCATGACGGTAGGCTATTACCTCTTCGGGGCTCTGGTGACGAAATTTATTTACGATAAAATAAAATAGAAAAAACCCCTTGAAAAAAGGGGTTATCTAATTAAATCATAGAAAAAACTATATAGATGTTGTTCTATGTTATTCAAAGCTAATTATAATTTATAATCGAGATTATAAGTATAATCAAAGCAATCGTTTAAAAGCAGATTTTCCCGTTAGAAATCATGAGTTTTTTTTCCTGTTCAAGCTTTTTTACTGTTCTGATCACCGTTTCAACACGTAAACCCGTAAGACTTGCCAGCTGCTGTCTGGAAAACGGCACCACATATTTAAAAGGTTCCGTAATATTATTGTGGGATTTCAAAAATTCAAGCACCTTAAAAATTCGGTATGACGGGCTATTCACCGATAATGTACTTAGCATCTTATATCGATAAAACATTCTTTCTGCTGTATAACTCATAAGACTTTTCATGATGTCTGCTCTTGCATTAAGCATATTCATAAAATTGGTTTTGGCTACCTTTATAATTTCCGTATCCGTAATTGCCACTGCATTGACGCAATAAGGAATATCTCCCCATAAAAAAGTTTCGGCAAAGCAATGACCATCGGACGGCAGGCTGTAGATAAATTCGTTTCCGTCATCACGGTAAGTATTAAGCTTTACAATTCCCGACCGAATCTGGTAATAAAATTTCGGAATCGCATTTTCCATTAAAATTGTTTCTCCGGCTGCGTAGTTTTGTGTATCTGCACCATGTTCAATAAGTATCTCTTCGTCAATAATCATAGAAATTAATCAATATATAAGTATTCCAGCAAAATTTCAGGAAAGTGAATTATCTATGTCCACTTGAGCAATATTACCGCAGCAAAAGTAGAGAACGAAAGCTTTGGAGTTTATGACCTCTGACATAAACAGTAAATCTCACTCATATTCTTTAATAAATTCCCTATTTATAGTGATATACACTAATTGGCAACAACAAAGGCAATGGATAACCCGGGTTTATTCTTCGGTTCAGGAATTTTCTATTTATGCTTAAAAATTTTCACTATTATTAAACAAAAACCAGTCTTCAAGGCATGCTTCTTGTAATATTTGTTAAAAATATTATTATGGAAAATTCAAAAGCAATTGATGTGCTTAATGATCTTCTGCACATCACCAATGACAGAATAAAAGGTTTCGAAAGAGTGGAAGGAAAAGTCTGGGAAAGCTATTCAGACCTTAAAGGAGAATATGATAAAATGATTTCACAATCAAAAATCATGAAAAATGAAATTATTGATCTGATCACTCATAAAGGCGGAACCCCGGATGAAGATACGACTTCCGTTGCAGGAAATCTCCACCGTACGTGGATCGACATTAAAAATTCTTTACCTGTTACCAATAATGATCAGGAAACGCTGGAAAATGTAGTTTTTGGTGAAAAACATGCCATTCAGGCCTATGAGGAGGCACTAAAAAGTGAAAACTTATGCCCGGAAAGCTCAAAAGTAATTTCAGATCAGCTTAAAAAACTGCGTGTTTCTTATAACCAGTTCAGCAACATTGAGCGATACAGAAATAAAGAAAATTAATTTAAACAAAAGAATAATAAAATGGATTATAAAGAAGCTCTGAAACACAAAAATGAATCTCTTAAAAATGCAGATGAAACGGTACTTAAGCAATATCATCTAGTTATTGCACCCGCCAATACAGATGAAAGCAAAAAATTTATTGACGACTTTTTAGAAAACCCTGAAAAATTCGATGATGAAAGCTGTAAAAAATATTCTTCCGACGGTCTTTTTGAAGTAATAAGTTTCAAAAAAGATGAGGAAGAATAATTTTAAACCTGTTTAAATTAAAATCCAAATGCTTACAGATTCAGGATGAACGGTAAAAATTGCTTCACCGTTTTCATCACATTCTATTATTTCATTACGATGGCCAAGAAAATCTCTGAACTTTTGTTTTGCAAATCGGCTTCCCAAGCTGATTTTTTTTCTATCGACCTTACCATTTGACAAAATCACAAGACAGGAATTCTTCTCCGAATTTCCTTTTCTGAGCCAGGCAATACAGTTTTTATCATCAAAAAAATTGATTTGTTCTCCGTAGGCAAATTTTTGTCTCGCTTCCAATAATTTAGGAAGTGCTTCAACTTTAGGAATGATAATTTTCTGCTCTTTTCCATCTATAATGTCGGTATATTGAGCGCCGTACAGATCTGCATAAAAAATACACGGATAGGCTTTTTCGGACAATAAAATAATCGCATACGCCAAAGGCTTGAACCACTCTTCAATCGCAGATTCCAGCCCTTGTAAAGGTTGTGTATCATGATTTTCAACAAATGAAACTGAAAAAACAGGATTTTTTTCTAAAAATGTATTTTTTAGAATACTACGCAGATCATAGTCGCTTTTTTCTCTTGATGCATTGAAAAAATTATAATGGAGCGGTGCATCAAACAAAGAAATAAGATTCTTCATACGATCTGAAAAATTTGTAATCTTATCCGGATCATCCTTCCAGAATTCGCCCATTACATAGATGTCTTCATTAATTTCTGTTTTAATGTAATGAATAAATTCTTCCAGAAAATCGGATGAAATATGCTTCAGCGCATCCAGCCTTAAACCATCAGCCTTTGTCGTTTCAATATACCATCTGATCCAGTTTTTCATTTCCCGGACGACCTCCGGATTTCGATATTCAATATCGGCTCCCATCAGATAATCGTAATTTCCGAACTGATGGCTTACAGAATTGTTCCATCCAGTTCCATAGTCATTATGAATTTTAAATATTCCTTTTTGTTTTTTACCTTTTTTTTCAATAATATCAACTCCGCTAAAACACTGATGATCCCAAATGAAATCTGAATAGATTCCTTTCCTTCCCGGAAAAGTAAAGCGAGTCTGAACTTCAGTATGAAATGGTTCGCCGATTTTCTTAGTACGGTCTTCTTCATCAATCTGCTGAACAGATATCATTTCTTTTTCATCTGCACCCATTCTGTGATTGAGAACGATATCTGCATACACCGAAATCTGATGTTCATGAGCTTTTTTAATAGCATTCAGATACTCATTTTTTGTTCCGTAACGGGTTCTGATGGTTCCCTTCTGGTAAAATTCACCCAAATCATACGAATCATAGATATCGTAACCTCTTCCTTCCAGTCCGAGCGCACACTTATTGGCAGGCGGAAACCACACTGCAGAAATTCCAAGTTTACTTAAACTTTCTGCTTTCTCCACAAACTCATTCCAAAGATCACCTTCGTAATACCAGTGAAAAAACTGAATGATTACTCCATTTTCCTTCTTCATTCTTATGTTTTAGCCATTTACAATAATTCCTCCGTTCGGATGCAAAACCTGTCCTGTGATCTGAGCCGAAGCTTCAGTGGCAAGAAAAAGATAGCTTGGTGCGATTTCTTCCGTTGATGCATTTCTTTGTAAAGGAGGCTTGCTCTCATCTTCTTCTTCCTCGCCAAAAGTTTCTTTCGTAAGAGGTGTAGCTACAGGTCCTGGAGCCACGGCATTCACCCTTATTCCTTTCGGTTTCGACTGTAAAGCCAGAGATCTTGTAAAAGAAACAATCGCTCCTTTTGTAGCAGAATAATCTAATAGTTCTTCGTGACCCTGATAAGCCACTGCCGAAGTTGTATTGATCACACTGCTTCCTTGTCTTAAATGAGGGAAAACCGCTTTTGTAAGTAAAATCATCCCGATAATATTTGAATTAAAGGTGGTACGAATATCTTCTTCCTTCAATTTTGAAATATCATCCTGCGGAATCTGAGTTCCTGCATTATTGATCAGGATATCTATTCCTCCAAATTTTTCAACAGTTTCTTTCACCGCTTTTTCGCAGAAATCGTTTTCGTTGACATCACCTTTTATAGTAATACATTCAGTTCCGAGAGCGATGATCTCTTTTTTTGCTTTTTCAGCATCTTCATCATCACTGTAATAAATGATAGTTATATTAGCGCCTTCTTTGGCAAAAAGTAATGCTATTGCCTTCCCTATTCCACTGTCGGCTCCCGTAATAAGAGCGGTTTTGTTTTTCAACTGTAAATTGTTCATTATACTATTTTTTTAATTATTTGTCTTGAGATTGGTGTTTATGCAATTGGGTCTTGAAGCATCCTAAAATAAATTCGGAATAGTAAGCCTGTGCATTTTGAGGCTCAGTTCTGGAATGCAGGTCGAGCCGTTTGGTGTAAATCACCGAATTTTTATAGCTAAAACTAAACCATGCGAATATTTTGTAATCCGATTCTTTTACCGGAGTTGCGTAACCTGTGACTGCAATTCCCCAATCGGTGCCGAAAGATTCTGCAACATTGGTAGCCATTATCTCTGCAATGTGATCAGAAACACAATCACAGCTTTCTGCTTCTTGCTTATTTACTCTTAAGAACTTAACTTTTTCTTCCAGCGTATAGGCGGTAATTCCACCTTTATAAATTTTTGAAGCATCAATCATCTGTGAAAATGAGAACTGCAAAAAACCTGAAGTAACACTTTCGGCGACTGATACCGTTTCATCCATATCTAATAACAACTGACCGATATCGGCCAGCAGATTTTTTTCAATCTCCATAAATATTTTTTTAATAACTTAAAGAGAAAAGTATTTTCTCTTTATTCCGTTTCATGAATCCTATTGATTTTAGCAGGTGGTGCTATATAAAGTATAGCTTCTGAACGCTTATTTTTATGACGGATGACAGATTATTTTTGTTTTCATATTAAAATGTATTTGGTGTTGCATTTAGTGATAGCCGAATTTAATAATTAAAAATTCTGTGCACTATGTTTGTAATCATGTTTCCCGAAAATCATTTATGTACCACATTTTAACAATTTCCGGGTTGATGGTCTGAAAATTGTAATTTTTAAAACCACAAATCAATTAAACAAAATATTTTATGGAAACTAAAAATGCACCAGCTAAAAAAAGTACGACGAGAAAAGCTACAAAAACAGCAGCAAAATCAACTTCTAAAGCTCCAGCCAAAAAAGATGCCGCAAAAGATCTGAGTGATCTTTTTGAAGACTCATTAAAAGATATTTATTGGGCAGAAAAAGCTTTGGCAAAAGCATTACCGAAAATGCAGAAAAATGCTACTGACCCAAAACTAAAAAAAGCAATTGGTGATCATTTAGAAGAAACCAAAGATCATGTAAAAAGACTTGAAGCCTGCTTTAAAGCTTTAAAGAAAAAAGCACAGGCCAAAAAATGTGATGCGATGCAGGGACTTTTGGATGAAGGTAAAAGCATCATGGAAGAAACAAAACCAGGAGCAGTTCGTGACGCAGGAATTATTGCAGCCGCACAGAAAGTTGAGCATTACGAGATTGCTACTTATGGCACACTCGCTGCTTATGCTAAAATTTTAAAGGAAAAAGATTGTCTGAAACACCTGATCTCAACATTGGATGAAGAAAAAAACTGCAATAATCTTCTCACGAAAATTGCAGATACCAATCTCAATTCAAAAGCGATTAATGATTAATCATCAAAATAAGTAAAAAGATCCGGTTGGGTCTTTTTTTTAGCCCTTTACTTTTTTGTCTGCTTTCTTGTTAATTGTTATGACCAGGATCATAATATACGCAATGTCAATATTTTAAATATTTAAATCATTGCCGTTGGTCTTAAAATTGCAAATTATAAAGATAGAAATCATTCATCAAATTACTTCAATACAGATTACTATGCCTTTAGATGAAAATACAGAAATCCGTGGCGGACAGGGGCAGGTTTTGAACCCTGAAACCTATCGTGACTCGATCGGAACTATGGAGCAATCGGGAAAAAGAAAATGGGTTTTCCCTAAAAAGCCAAAAGGAAAATATACCAATTACCGAACGATTGTTGCCTATATTCTTTTGGCATTTTATCTGGCGGTTCCATTCATTAAAGTCAACGGCAACCCGTTTTTGCTGCTGAATGTCATTGACAGAGAATTTTTCATTGCAGGACAGCCTTTTTATCCTCAGGATTTCTTTTTATTAACTTTAGGTGCGATTGTAGGATTAGTTTGCATCATCATCTTTACTCTTGCGTTTGGAAGAATTTTTTGTGGCTGGATTTGTCCGCAAACTATTTTCCTTGAAAGCGTATTCAGAAAAATAGAATTTACGATCGAAGGTGACCGGAACAAACAGATGAAGCTCGACCGACAGGAATGGAACGCAGAAAAAATCTGGAAAAAATCATTAAAATGGTCAATCTTCTTTTTACTGTCATTAATTTTTACACATTTCATGATGATGGTGATTGTCGGCTATGAAGAAGTTTTCAGAACGGTTGCTGAAGGTCCTATTGCACATCCTACCAATTTTATTGTAATTATTCTTTTCACAGCTGCTTTTTATTTTGTTTTTGCGTGGTTCAGAGAGCAGGTGTGTACGTTAGTCTGTCCTTACGGAAGACTTCAGGGTGTTTTAATTGATAAAGAAACGATTAATGTATTTTACGATTATAAACGTGGCGAAAACCGGGCAAAATGGAGAAAAGGTGAAGACCGGAGAGCAGTAGGAAAAGGTGACTGTATCGACTGCTTCCAGTGTGTAGTAGTTTGCCCGACAGGAATTGACATCAGAGATGGTCAACAGCTTGAATGTGTAAACTGTACAGCCTGCATTGATGCCTGTGATGAAGTCATGGTAAAAGTAGGTCTTCCGAAAGGCTTGATACGATATGCATCCGAAAAAGAAATCGAAACTGAAAAACCCACCCGATTTACAGGAAGAATGAAAGCTTTCATGATCTTGCTGATTGCCTTACAGCTATTTTTAGGATTTTTGCTCTATAACCGTGGTGACCTTGAAGCTAAATTTATAAAACCCGCCGGAAGCACATTTTTTGTACGCGACGGGTTAATCACAAATACCTATAATTATACTTTTCTGAATAAGTCAAATGACAAGAAAATACTTACCATCAAAGTAATTGAGCCTGCTCATGGTGAAATTATCTACAGTGGATCAAGCAAGATCACGGTGGAAAAAGATAAGATTGCGAAGGGTACAATTAGCATTACTTTTCCTGAAAAAGAGATGAATTTGTCTAAACAGAACATTACCATCGGAGTGTATGATCTGAAAGGAAATCTTGTAGACTCTTATGACACATATTTTGAAGGGCCTTTTAAAATACAGTTCTAAGACTATTTCAAATGAGTTTATTTAAAATCTACCAATCCTTTTGTTAGACATTTCCATTGTATTTTAGAAAATCCGAGCATTCCGCCAACAGCAATCAATATATTTCTGATACAGTTCAAAAATCCTGATTTCAGATTAGGATATTCGTTTCTGCCATAAATTCCGGCTTTCAATATATTATTCTGTTTTGATACAATAAATGTGGAAGTTGCTGCACTGGAGTAAAAATGAGCAATTTTCCGAGAATGCTTTTTTTCCGGATCAGCCGAAGGTCTGCACTGAATCATCACACGGTCTGAAAAATCGGCATCTATCATTACGATCTGAACCCAGTCGAAAGATCTACCCTCACTTCCACCCGGACCGGGAATATCAATTCTGATATAATCTCCAATTTTAGGCAATCGCTCTACCATTTTTCCTTCAGAGTCACAAAGCTTAAAATCTGTTGTGCTTTCGCTGCAGTATTTTCTCCAGTTATTGATCGCAAAAAGACGCTGTTTCAGGATATTGTATTTCTGATTGGTTTCTTCAGTATTCTCAATCTCTTTGATGCTTTCCGTATCATGAAAACTTCCTTTAAAATGTAACGGAACTCCGGGAATATTTTTAGGTTTCATTCTGATTTACTTTAAATAATTAAGGCGTTTCATCATTGGGCATATCGACAGGTTTCGATTCTGGCGAACCTTTTTCTCTGAGCCAGATCGACAGAATGACCAACGAGAAAACTGCCAGAAATTCGCTCTGCCAGTTTTGTAAAGATTCAAACCAGAATCTTGACTCTGAAAGATAATCATACCATCGGGAGAGAGATTCACCTTTCATGAGCTTCTCTGTATTTTCGTCTTTAAAACTTCCGTAAAAATGCAGCAAAAAACTCATCAGGAATAATATTGCAAATGCTGCCGATAAAGAATGCTGGTAAATTTTAAGATAAATGCCACCTTTTTTTACAGGCCATGGTGCATCCGGATGAGGTTTCGGTTCTCTGTCAACATCTTCAGCTTCTGTCAAAGATTTTGATTCGCTGGAACCTTTCTGCCTTAATGAAACTGTGAGAAGTACATACAGCATCATCTGAAGAAATTCGCTTTCCCAGTTTTCGAAGGTAGCCTGTATGAAATGCCCGCTTGTAAAATATTCAGCAAAACTTAATGAAGGCTGCCCGAGTTCCGTCAGTTCTTTATTTTCGGTAGTAAAACCGGTGAAAAACTGACCGATCAGACATAATATCATTAATGCGAATAAAACAATTCCTAAACTGTTGTTATAAAAAAATCCTTTTTTAAATGTTTTCTTCTTCTCCATTTTCATTAAAACGTATTCTCTGTAAACCTTCAGTAGACGGTGCCGTAAGCAATCTCCCGGTTACCGCAAATCGTGAACCGTGACATGGGCAATCCCAGCTTTTTTCGGCACTGTTCCAATGTACATCGCAATAGGTATGCGGACAGGTACTTTTCAGAATGTGGGTTTTGCCTTCGGTTTCTTTGTAAATGGCATACGATTCACCCTCATATTTTACTACTTTTGCTTCACCATCATTTAGCTCAGAAAGGCTGTTTATTTTTTCTTTGAATAATTTATCTTTCACAAAATCGGCTGCAGAGCTTACATTTTCTTTAATAAAACTGGCAAACCCTGCCATTGGTTTAATTCTGCCCGGATCGAAAAGCTTTTCGTATTTGCTATTATTTCCCATAATTAAATCCGAAATTACTTTAGAACTAATGGTTCCGAAAATCATTCCGTTGCCACGGAAACCCGTCGCAGCGTAAATATTTCCTTTGCTTCCGGGAAGTTTTCCGATGTAGGGCATTCCGTCCACCGATTCATAATACTGACTCGACCAACTGTAAGCTGCTGCTCCAACATCAAAATATTCCCGGACATAATTTTCAAGGTTCGAAAAACAGGTTCCGGTATCTTGCTCATGACCGGTTTTGTGATCTTCACCCCCTGCAATCAGAAGTTTTTTACCGTCAACAATCTGCGTTCTGTAATATCGGTAAGGATCATAAAGATCATACATAAGATCTTCAGAATATTTATTATCTCCGATTTCAAAAGCAATGGCATAACTTCGGTAAGGAGCCGCCATCAAATGAAGAACATTTACACCGGGTGGAATATGGGTTGCATAGACAAGATTTTTCGTATTAAATAAGCCTTTTGAAGTTTCTACTGATATTTCGTTATCTTCTTCAGAATGATTTAAACAGGTACACTCTTCCAGAATAATTCCGCCTAAAGAAACGAAGGCTTCTGCCAGCTTTTTAATATATTTAATCGGATGAAACTGTGCCTGATCTGGAACCGAAGCAACACTTACAAACGGAACGGGGAAAGAAACAACATCGCAGAATTTCATTTCTATTCCGACTTTTTCTGCTCCTTCGATCATTTTTTTAAGCTT
Source organism: Chryseobacterium sp. RLHN22 (assembly GCF_051011795.1). Taxonomy (NCBI): domain Bacteria; kingdom Pseudomonadati; phylum Bacteroidota; class Flavobacteriia; order Flavobacteriales; family Weeksellaceae; genus Chryseobacterium; species Chryseobacterium sp. RLHN22. The sequence goes on along the minus strand of NZ_JBPCHW010000004.1, from coordinate 240,880 downwards.
TTTATTCTGCTTTTCGTCCAAAGCAAAAATATAACCTGTCTTTTTCTGAAAATCGCAGTCTATATTATGCTCAGAAATATTATTCTGAATGATTTGAATGGCTTCTTTTCCGACCTCTGCCAAAAGTTTCGCGTTTTCTTCACCGAAATCACTGATGGCCTCATCAAAAGTAGTGTCGAAAAAAGTATTGAGATGAGCGGTGGTTCCGCCCGTTGTTCCAAAACCGATGTTGGAAGCTTCAATCAAAAGACATTTCTGACCTTGTTTTTGCAGTTCTAGGGCTGTAGAGAGCCCTGTAATTCCGCCACCAACTATAATAACATCGAATATCTTATTATTTACAATCTGATCATCTGAGGAAAATCTTCTGATTTCTTCCTGCCAGATACTTTTTCTTGCTCCGTCTCTAAACATCTTTGTATTTTTTTATTTAAATTTTAAATTAAGCTTCATCAGCAGGTTTCTGCATTTCGTTCATACGATAGGCAGCCATGCTGTCTGAGGCAAGGTTTGACATGGCGACCGTAAGTTTATTTCTCAATCCTGAAATAATTTTATCATCACCATTCATTAAAGCTCTGAAACCATCTTCGGCAACTTCTTCGGGAGTAGAAAAATTTTCTTTGTCTTCCATAATTTTACTGCGATTCATATCTGCTTTGTTGAAAAAATCGGTATCTGTAGGTCCGGGAAGAAGTGCAGTCACTGTAATTCCTGTATCTTTCAGCTCTTCACGGATGGCTTCAGACCAGGAAAGGATAAAAGCTTTTGTCCCATGATACACCGATTGCCACGGTCCGGGAGCTTTGCTTGCGATGGACGCAAGATTTAAAATCTTTCCTGAATTTTGAGGAAGACGGTCTTTCAGAAATAATTTAGTTAAAATAAGCACTGAAGCGATATTGAGATTTACCATATCGATTTCACGGTGAATTTCTGTATCCTGAAATTTCCCATATAGACCCTGTCCCGCATCATTGACGAGAATTTCGGGACTGATATTGCTTTGCTTTAAATCAGCATATAATGAATAGGCATCTTCTGTATTGAATAAATTCTTGGCCAAGGTGATGACATTAATTCCAAAATGTTTAAACTCATTTGCCCTGTCTCTTAAAGCATCATGATTCCGACCTACAATGATAAGGTTGTAACCTTCTTTGGCGAAACGTTTTGCCAGTTCGTAACCTATGCCGCTGCTTGCACCGGTAATCAGTGCATATTTGTTATTATGATCCATAGGTATCTGTTTTAAAATTAAAAAAAGAAAAAGCCACACGACAAAATTTGCCGTATGGCTGTATGAAAATTAATCTTCCTGCTCTGCTTCGAAATTGATATAGGTCTCTGCAATTTCGGTAAGATTGTAATCGGTATCCTCTTCTTCCTCCAGTGTTCTCTCCAATAGATCAGCCGCTTTATCGTGTCCCATTGTAATCGCTAACTGTACAAGACCGCCATACGTTGCAATCTCGTAGTGCTCTACTTTCTGGGCAGCAATAATTAATGCAGCATCACGGGTCATTGTGCCTTCTTCAGTCGATTTGATAACTTCCTGACCTTCTTTGATGATCCCTTCAATGGCATCACACTTTTTCTTTTCCGGTGTTTCACCGATTGACTTGAACACTTTTTCGAGTCTGCTGATGTGTTTTTTGGTCTGCAGCTGATGATCTTCGAAAGCGTCTTTCAATTCTTCCGTCGTTGCGGCTTCCTGCATATTTTCAAGAGCTTTTACGATAGCATCTTCCGCATAATAAATATCTTTTAAAGCATCCACAAAAAATTTGTGCAACGGAGCGTTTTTCATTTCGCTTTTTTCTACGTTTGCATTACCCATTTTAAGTGTTTCATCTTTTTCAGTTTTGTTTTGTGCATCTGTTGTTGATGTATCTTGTGTTGAATTGGTACCTATACCGGTTGTTGCTGTATTTGCTGATTTGGTTGGCATAATATAATATTTTAATTGGTTAAAAGACTGCCCCTTTTGTGCAAAAAAGAGACAGTCTGTATAAAAAAACTATGAATTTCTTCTTCCTCCGAAACCAGATCTTCCTGATCCCGAGTTTGAACCTCTTCCGCCGCCGTGAGAAGCCTGACCTCCCATTCTTGCAATTCTTGTTCTTTCTTCTTTACTCATTGAAGCAAAGCCTTGTCTTCCTGAACCAGAATTTCCGCCTCTTCCAGAGTTGCCGGAATTACCTGATCTTCCTCCTGAATTTCCACCTCTTGAGCCGCTTCCTGAGCTTCCGCTACCCGATCTTCCTCTTCCTGAATTTGAGTTTCCTCCTCTAGAGCTGCTTCCTGAATTACTGCTGTTTGATCTTCCTCTTCCTGAACCAGAACCTGAGCTTGAACCTCTTCCGCCGCCATGAGAAGCTTCACCTCCCATTCTTGCGATTCTTGTTCGTTCAGACTTGCTCATTGAAGCAAATCCCTGCCTTCCTGAACCAGAACTTCTTCCTGAATTACCAGAGTTTCCTGATCTTCCGCCAGAATTTCCGCCTCTCGAGCTTCCTGCTGAATTCCCTCCTGATCTTCCACGTCCTGATCCTGAGTTTGAGCCACGAGAACCTCTTCCGCCTGAAGTAAATCTTCCCTGGCTGTCTCTGTTTTGGTTTCCGTTTCCTGAACGTCCAGATCTTCCACGACCTCTGTTATCATCGTCGTCATCTTCATCATCGTAATCTTCGTCATCATCATCTTCATCATCATAGTCTTCATCGTCATCATAGCTGTCATAATCTTCGTAATCCTCATCATCATAATAATCCTCATAATCCGAGAAATCATCATCGTATTCTTCATCTTCCGATGCATCGGTATAACCGTGGTCATACCCTAATTGGTAAATTTCTTCAAGAAGTGATGAATTCTGTGAAGAGCTGCTTCCTGAACTTCTGTTGTTTGAATTTCTGTTGTTCATAACTGAATTTTTTTAAATTAATATTGAGTGATTGCGGAAATCCTAGACTAGTATTCAGATTCCCGTGATTTTTTTTTAAGATTTAGTAAAGACATAGATTGATTGCCCTGAGCCAATTTTTGCTCATGGTTACAAACATAGAATGTGAAATATTTTAATCCTGAAATCCCAACATCCACATTTATTTAAACCGTAGAATATTTGACAGAATTATTTTAATTCACATAAAGAATATTAAACTACCCTCCCGGTAATTTTATGGATGTTCTGAAATTTTTTTGAAAACCTGCTCTGTTCAGCAGCGAACAGGCAGACAGCAGAGATGCTGAAATGTTCAATGATTTCATAATATATCTTGTTTGGTGTCTACCAAAGCTACGATGAAAAAAGTGTCAATAGTTATGATTCAAGTCATACCAGCTGCTTTTTATTAAAAACTTTCTTTTAAAACTATATCTATAAACAAATACCAACCGCAAACAGTTGGCATTAAAGGGTTTAAATAATTATGTTTGAATTTTATATATATTTTTTAGTTTAAATTTTCTTTAAGAATAAAAGTAAAAGTACTCCCTTTTCCTATTTCGCTTTCGACGTCAATACTTCCGCTTTGCGACTCAATAAATTCTTTGCTGATGCTTAAACCAAGACCTGTACCTTCTGCTTTTGTTCCCGGAACACGAAAATAACGTGTGAAAATATGTTTTTGATATTGTTTTTCAATACCCGGTCCATGATCTGTTACTGAAAATTTAACGTTATTATGATCAATTTTCTCAACTTTAATATTGACCTGCGAATTATCAGAAGAGTAACGAATTGCATTTGATACAATATTATTAAGAACCCAAAGTGTTTTTTCTTCATCGGCAATCATACTTGTAAGCTGAGGATCAATTTGCGTAATGATCACTATTTGCTTTTTATCAGCAGCAGATTTATTGGTATTCACCACTTCCCGAATCATTGAATTTATTTCAAACGGATGGATGTTGAGCTGTGTAACTCCTGTTTCAAGCTGAGCCAAATTCAATAATTCTCCTGTAATTTTCAGTAATCGTATTGCGTCGTCACTGATACCTTTTATTAGCTTCTGCTGTTCTTCATTCAAACTACCAATTTTATCATTTTCCAGCAGCTGTAATCCCATCTGTATGGAAGAAATGGGTGTCTTGAATTCGTGGGAAACCGTTCCTATAAAATGAGTTTTTGCCAGATCAAGTTCCTTGAAAGGCGTAATATTTCTTAACATAATAACCTGACCGATAAAATGGCTTTCTGTTTCGCCTGTAGGAATTACATTGATGTCTACAATCTCCTTTTCAAAATAATTTTCTTTTCCCTCTACAAATATTTTCAGGGATTCTGATGGATCTTTTTTTGATTCGGGATCTATAATTTCTCTAATAAGATTCCTGATGAGGTCATTCGTTACGGCGATATCCTGAATCTGCCTTCCAACAAAATCCATTCTTTTCAAACCCGAAATTTTTAATGCTTCATCATTTACAAAAAGTACCTTGCGGTTTTCATCAATCCCGATGACTGCATCATGCATATTGTCGATGAGTGTTTCAATCCTTTTTTTTCCTTTCAGAATTTTATCAATCCTGCTTTCGGAATATTCCTGAAGTTTTTCTGCCATCGTATTGAAAGACCTCGCCAATTCTCCGAACTCGCTGTTGCCTTCAAATCTTACTCTTTGTCGATAATTCTGCTGAGCAATCTGATGTATACTTGCGGTAAGTTCCCGGATCGGATTGGCAATATTTGCCGGTAAATTAACCATGAGAATAAAAGCGATCAGAAAACACAATATCCCTGCAACAGAAACTACGGCAATGGCATTTTGTGCAGTTGTATTGGCAATGCTGCTCTTCAGCTGAATGGCGCTCATATTAAGCTGCATGAGCTCTGTAATTTCTTTACGGATGGAAGATTGCAGATCTTTATTGGCTTTGTTTTGTTTTAAACTCAAAAAATGATTACGAATGCTTTGCGTAGTTTCTTTTTCGCCATTTTCTGTAATATTTTTAGATTGCAGCGTAAGATTTTTCTGAAATTCTGCCACTGCAAGCGAATCTGTATCGATCTCTTCAAGCGCCAAAAGCATATTTCGGGAATATTGCAGGGTGTTGTAGTTGGCAACAAGAATATTCTGTGTATCTTTTTTAAGCTGATAAATAAACCATCCTCCCAAAGTTGAAAGAATAATGATCATCAGAAACAGCAGCCCGACTCCTGCGTTAAGTTTGGTTTTTATTTTCATCACGACAAAATTACTAAATCTACGTTTTGCTTAGAAAGTCTTTTTAATAATGAATTAAAAGTGTCTGTGGCCCAAATAATTCTCCAGATGTCTAAATGAGGTTTGCCGATACAGACAGTGGTAATATTTCTTTCATCACACTGTTCCATGATGGATAAGGCGACATTTTTATTTTCAACTCTGATAATTTCAGCTCCCAATTCTGTAGCCAGTTTGAAATTATTGATCAGATGTCTCTGCTTGCTTAATGTAATTCTGTCGGAAGATTCTTTAGGAATCTGAACATAGAGAAGAAACCACTGGCTGTTATAATAATTTGCAAGTCGTGCGGTTTTCCGGATGACATTTTTTGCGGTTTTTTCATTTGAACTGATACAGGCTAAAAATCTTTCTTTTCTCAGGCTTTTTCCAACTGTAATTTCGGCTTCCACTTTTCGGGTAACCTGTGAAGCAACCTCTTTTAAAGCCAATTCACGAAGCTGCAAAATATTTTCACTTTTAAAAAAATTGCCTAAAGCAGACTGAATTTTACTGCTGTCGTAAATTTTTCCTTCTTTTAAACGATTAATCAGTTCTTCTGCAGTAAGGTCGATATTAACTACTTCATCCGCGGCTGCAAGTACAGTATCCGGAATTCTTTCCGCAACTTCAATTCCCGTGACCGATTTTACCTCATCATTCAGGCTTTCGATATGCTGAATATTTACGGCACTGATCACATTGATTCCTGCTTCTAAAATATCCATCACATCCTGCCACCGTTTTTTATTTTTGCTTCCTTCAATATTAGTATGGGCAAGTTCATCAATGATAACAATTTCGGGTCGGAGAACAAGGATCGCCGAAACATCCAGCTCTTCCAGTTCTTTTCCTTTGTAAAATAATTTTCTCCTGGGAATAACTGGGAGACCATCCAGTAAACTGTGGGTTTCTTTTCTGTTGTGGGTTTCAATGTATCCAATTTTTACATCAATACCATTTTGCAGCAAAACATGAGCTTCCTGAAGCATTCTGTAAGTTTTACCGACGCCCGCGCTCATTCCGATGTAAATCTTAAGCTTTCCTCTTTTCGACTGATTAATGAGATGTAAAAAATCTTCTGCTGATTTTCTGGGCTCTTCCATTGTAGAGTTTTTAAAAATTAAAAAATTCCCCTGCAAGATCATAGCAGGGAAATTAAGCTTTTTTCTGAATTAAAACGAGAATGCCAAAGCTGTAATTGCCGTTAAACTGTTTTTATCGAGCTTTTCACTTCGATCCATAAATATAGCGTCTTTGCTGTTCAGATTTCGGATTTCTGTTCGCCAGACAAGATTGGGTAAGATATAATAATCTGCATTCAGAGAATATCCAAAAGTTTTGAATCCGTTTTGGGTATTTGTAGAAATAATGACGCCTTTCTCATCCTGATAATATTCTCCTCTTGCTGTAAAACTAAATTTCTCATTGACATTATATTTCAGCAACAAAACCGGAGTGTACCAGATATTGTAATCATTGCTGCCTTTATTTATTTGTTCGGCACCAATATCAAATCCTGCAGTGACGCCCAATTTTTTATTGATTTGATAAATTCCGTATAAATTGTGGAAATATCTCATCTGTCGAATAGAATCAGGCTTATCATTTCCGATAAAAGAACCGCTGTTCAGCGTCAGTTTCTCATTAGGTTTAAAAGTAATCTGATGCCCAAATGCCGGAGTAGAATTACCGTCAACTCTCTGAATTCGCTGCCATCCGTTCAGAACCAATGCACTTAGAAACCATTTACCTGTCGAAGAAGTATAAGAAATTTTTGCTCCTGTTTCAAAATAGGGAGAATTGTCGGCAAAAAGACTTCGGGTGAGTGTCCAATTGTCTTTTCCTACCGCACTTTCAAAACCGAGATGTGACGGTAAAATACCTGCATCAATCCACAAATTGTGTTTTTGAGAGATTTTCAAACCTACATTTGCTTCATAAATGTTTTTCATTACTCCTGCTTCTGCCGCGTAATTTGCATTCATGTAAGTTCCCGCTGCCAATGCAAGATTTGCTCTTAGCTTGTCTGTATTATAACCTGCTTTTATGAAAGCAAGGTTGACATTCACTTCATTATTTCGATTATGGCTGTATACAAAACCCGGTCTGCTGTTGTTTTTAGGATTATTAAAATCTGCCATATAATACACTTCGGCATATCCGCTTACTGTAAGAGGTTTAACAATTGAATCGCTTTGAGCCTGCACATTTTTTAAACCAAAAACTGCAAACAAAACAAAGATTATTTTTTTCATTATTATTTTTAAATATAAGATTAAAATCAGGATTACTGATTATTTTTAAATGATGATTAGCTATTATTCTCCTAATTGATCCAAAGCAATATTCAGCTTAAGTACATTGATTTTTTCCGGTCCGAAAAGTCCTAGAAAAGGCTTCTGAATATTAGCTTCGATAAGCTGATTGATTTTCTCCTGAGAAATATTTCGGTCTTGAGCAATTCTTTTCACCTGAACTTTTGCTGCCTGTACCGAAAAATTTGGATCAAGACCGCTTCCGCTTGCGGTTACAAGGTCAACAGGAATTTCAGATTTCGCCACTCCCGGATTTTTCATTAAAAAAGTGTCGATCCTGGCTTGTACCTGTTTCAGATATTCTTCATTTGACGGGCCTTTATTGCTTCCTCCCGAACCTGCCGAATTGTAATCTACCGCTGAAGGTCGTGACCAGAAATAACGGTTTTCACTGAAAGACTGCCCGATATTGGAGTAATAGGTTTTATTGTTGTGTGTAATCAGCGCACCTTTTCCACCATTTGGTGAAACTTGCGCAATTGCCCAAATAACCGCCGGATAAGCTATTGTAAGAAGAATGACGGATAAAACGGTCAGTTTTACTGCCGGTAAAATATGTTTTTTCATGATGAAATTTTTTCAGGCTAAAGACAAGAAGAAAATAGATAAGTTAATATATGAGACATTGTAATTGGATGAAGTATTCTTCCTGCCCCGCCTGTTGATTTTAGAATAATAATGAAACAAAAAGATCTATAATTTTTATTCCGATAAAGGGAATTACTACTCCTCCTAAACCGAAAATAAATAAGTTGCGTCTTAATAGAGCTGATGCACCGATCGGTTTATAAGCAACACCTTTTAAAGCCAGCGGAATAAGGATCGGAATAATGATCGCATTAAAGATTACTGCCGATAAAATGGCACTTTCCGGACTGTGAAGATTCATAATATTTAAACCTTGCAAAGCAGGAATTGCAGTGATAAAAAGTGCCGGAATAATCGCAAAATATTTGGCTACATCATTGGCAATGCTGAATGTTGTTAACGTTCCTCTTGTCATCAAAAGCTGTTTACCAATTTCGACCACTTCAATTAATTTGGTTGGGTCATTATCGAGATCCACCATATTTCCCGCCTCTTTTGCAGCTTGTGTTCCACTGTTCATTGCTACGCCCACATCAGCCTGAGCCAAAGCCGGAGCATCATTGGTTCCGTCTCCCATCATGGCGACCAATCTTCCCTCCTGCTGTTCTTTTTTGATGTAGTTCATTTTATCTTCCGGTTTTGCTTCGGCAATAAAATCGTCTACTCCGGCTTTTTCAGCAATAAATTTAGCTGTAAGCGGATTATCACCCGTTACCATTACCGTTTTGATGCCCATTTTTCTGAGTCTTTCAAAACGCTCGCTAATCCCAGGTTTAATAATATCCTGAAGTTCTATCACTCCTAAAACTTTTTCGTTTTCCGAAACCACTAGCGGTGTTCCTCCATTTTGAGAAATGGCACGAACTGTTTCTTCCACTTCCTCAGGAAAAGGATTTCCGGCACCGGTAACAATTTTTTTAATCGCATCGGTTGCTCCTTTACGGATTCTTACATTTTCATAATCGATACCCGAACTTCTTGTTTCTGCAGTAAATTTGATGTAAACCGGATCGTTCACCTGATAACTCAACGGATTCACACCAGCCAGCTCTATGATTGATTTTCCTTCCGGAGTTTCATCCGACATTGAACTTAACACCGCAGCTTTTATCAGTTTTAATTCATCAACACCAACAGCAGCATGAAAATGAGTGGCTTTACGGTTTCCAATGGTAATTGTTCCTGTTTTATCCAAAAGAAGCACATCAATATCTCCCGCCGTTTCTACCGCCCTTCCACTCTTGGTAATGACGTTCGCTCTTAAAGCTCTATCCATTCCGGCAATCCCGATCGCAGATAAAAGTCCGCCAATTGTTGTCGGAATAAGACAGACAAACAAAGAAATAAATGACGCGATGGTAATGGTTATATTTGAATATGCAGCAAATGGTTTTAACGTAACGCAGACAATGATAAATACCAATGTAAAGCCCGCAAGTAAAATGGTTAGTGCGATTTCGTTCGGTGTTTTCTGGCGTGATGCACCTTCCACCAAAGCAATCATTTTATCTAAAAAGCTTTCTCCAGGTTGCGTTGTTACCTGTACAACAATTTTATCAGATAAAACTTTGGTTCCGCCGGTTACAGAACTTTTATCACCTCCTGATTCTCGGATGACAGGAGCTGACTCTCCGGTAATGGCACTTTCGTCAATGGTTGCCAGACCTTCAATAATTTCTCCGTCTGAAGGAATAATATCTCCCGCTTCACAGACGAAAATATCGCCCTTATTTAATTTGGCTGATGAAATTACCTCTCCGTTTCGAAGTTTTGCAGGTGTTTCTTCTCTTGTTTTACGCAAACTGTCTGCCTGAGCTTTTCCTCTTGCCTCAGCAATGGCTTCGGCAAAATTTCCAAACAATACCGTTAATAAAAGGATGATAAAAACAGTAAAGTTATAGAAGAAACTTCCTTGCGATTTTTCACCTGTTAAAGTCCAGATGCTGACAAACAGCATGACTAATGTACCAAGCCATACCAGAAACATGACCGGATTTTTGATCATCAGTTTTGGATTCAGTTTTACAAAAGATTGTTTTAAAGCTTCCTGAACCAATTCTTTCTGAAATAATGATTTATTATTCATTTTAATTTCTCTTATCTAATTTTATTTCATTGAAAAATATTCTGCGATAGGACCCAATGCCAATGCAGGGAAAAACGAAAGTGCAGCAATGATGGCAATCACAGCGAAAATCATGATTCCAAAAGTGGAAGTATCAGTTTTTAGGGTACCCTCGCCTTCCGGAATGTATTTTTTCTTTGCCAGTAAACCAGCAATCGCTACAGGCCCGATAATAGGAATGAACCGACCTAATATTAATACAATTCCTGTTGAGATGTTCCAGAACATATTATTGTCACCCAGTCCTTCAAAGCCACTACCATTATTGGCAGCAGAAGAAGTATATTCGTATAAAATCTCACTGAAGCCATGAAAACCCGGATTATTAAGCGTAGATGCTCCTACTTCCGGAAATGCCGTTGCCACAGCAGCGCCCACTAAGATGAGAAACGGATGAAATAATGCCACAATCATCGCTATTTTCATTTCTCTTGCTTCGATTTTTCTGCCCATAAATTCGGGAGTTCTTCCTACCATTAATCCACTGATAAAAACCGCAAGAATGATGTAAATAAAAATGTTCAAAATCCCGGCGCCGTCACCACCATAAAAAGCATTTACCATCATTGCCAACATCTGTGTCATTCCTGAAAGCGGTACAGCACTGTCGTGCATTGAATTGACAGAACCTGTAGAAATAACGGTTGTCACAATACTCCAGAATCCTGAAGCCGCCGCTCCGAACCGGATTTCTTTCCCTTCCATTGAACCTAAAGAATGATCAATTCCCATCTGGCTGATTGCTGGGTTACCATTCATTTCCATGGTAATGGTTGGAACAGCAAGTAATAAAAATCCAACAGTCATTACTCCAAAAATCATGTACCCGAATTTTTTTCTGCGAATAAAATGTCCGAATGCAAAAACCATTGCCATTGGAATGACAAGTTGCGCAAACATTTCTACCATATTGGTAAAATAATTGGGATTTTCTAAAGGGTGTGCACTATTTGCTCCAAAAAATCCGCCTCCATTGGTTCCGACGTGTTTGATCGGTACAAATGCAGCAACTGGACCTGTGGAAACATCCACGGTTTTGCCTTCCAGTGTAATCATTTTATCTTTCCCGTTAAAAGTCATCGGCATGCCTTCAAAAACCATCACGGCACCGATGATTAATGAAATAGGCAACAAAATTCTTGTGATCGATTTTAATAAATAATCATAAAAATTTCCGAGTTTTTCGGTTGTTTTTTCTCTAAAAGCTTTAAAAACAACGGTTGATGCTGCCATACCGGTTGCTGCCGATACAAACTGAAGAAACATCAGCCAGATCTGTCCGAAATAGCTCATCCCAGTTTCTCCCGAGTAATGCTGCAGATTACAGTTAACTAAAAATGAAATGGTTGTATTGAATGCCAAATCCGGTGACATATCTGGATTTCCGTCTGGATTAAGAGGAAGCCAGCTCATGTTCATCAAAACCAGCATACTCATAAAAAACCAAAGCAGATTGATCGTTAATAGTGCAACAAGATGCTGTTTCCAATTCATTTCATGATCCGGATCGATGCCTGAAAATTTATAGAAAAAACGTTCTATCGGATTAAAAACCGGGTCTAAAAAAGTCTTCTCGTTGGAGTAAACTTTTGCGATATATTTACCTAAAGGTATTGCGAGCAGCAATGTTATAAGAAACATTGCCACAATGCCTAAAATTTCAGTGTTCATAAGTTTTTTAATGAATTAATTCGAATTCTTTTACAGTAATAATCAGATAAAGAAATGCGACGATACAGGAGATCCAGAAAAACAGTATTCCCCAGTCTTTGAGTTTATTGATAATGTTTTGTTTCATTGCTTTACAGCATATTTAAAATTTTTCAGGTTTTACGAGTACATAGCACATATAAGCGAATACTGCTATGGCGATGATGAATAATAAGGTCATATCTAATTTTTTAATTTTTGATCTTGTGTTATTTGCAGACTGTGAATTTCACGGAAAGCAGAAGGAATTTCCTGATAAAGAAACTTCCATTGCTGAGGTTGCAGATTTTTTCTCCAGCTTTCAAAAGACCTTACAAAAAGGTTTTCTATGATGTACCTGATGTAAGAATTACCATTTTTATAAATCCAGTACATTCTGCTTATCGAGACACTCATTTTTTGAATTTTTGAATGTTGGGAAAGACTTCTCATATTCTCTATCGTGATCTGCACGATTCCCGGAAAATTGTTCTGTACAGAAAGTTCTGTGATCTCACTGCGAATGGAAGGAAAAAATACCTTCATATATTCTATGGCAGTAATTCGGTTGATCTTTTTCAAAGCTGAATGTTTTAAATTTCATCGAAATATTCAATAAGGCGGTAAAACAAAACGAAAAAAGCCAATCCCAGAATCAATAAAATAATTGTTGTCATATCGTAATTTTTTAATACTGAATAATTGCTGCAGCAACAAAAACGCCTAAGATTACAGCGATATTAATTGTTACAATCTCAAGATTATGCTTTTCACGAATAGATTTCCATTCTTTCCAGCTTCCCATTTTCCTGATTTTTGATTTCATATTTTTTTTATTTTAAATCCCTGATTTGTAAACCTGATGCAGATAATTATTCTGAAGGCTCAATGACATTTTGTCGAAAATCATTTTTTTGTAAGCGGGTTCACTCGAAAATGTAAAGCTGTCTAAAGAATAGATGAAGATATTTTCGATGGCATTTTTTAAAGCCTGATCACCTTTGTTATACAACTGATTCATCTTTCGAATAGATTTCAGCAGAATTTTTTGGTCATTATCTCTGATCAGTTTTTTGATCTGTCGGGTAAAAACATTGATGACCATGTAAGGTGACTTGGTTTTGTAAGACTCCTGAAATTCTTCTTTTGTTTCCGGGATCACTTTGATGATCTCTGCAACGGCTTCTGTATGATTCATTTTTAATTATTTGAATACATAATGCCAAGATTTATTCCGAGAAAAAACATTCAACTTTAAGTAATTCAAAATCAATCAACTACAGTTAAATCATTTAATATCAAAAAACAAAAAACCCTATCAAAATGATAGGGTCATTATCAGAATGGAAAAATATTTTATGAAATTTTGTATTCTTCTATTTTTCGATACAATGTTGCAATACCGATTTCTAGAAGACGTGCTGCCTCCGATTTATTGCCTTTTGTATGATTAAGAACTTTCTGAATCTGCATCTTTTCTGCACTTGCCATTGAAAAAGCTGACATAAGTTTATTGCTTTCGTTATCTGAATTGTTTTCTGCAATATCGGGCGGAAGACTTTCTATATCAAGAATTGAAGAATCCGTTAAGATCACACTGCGTTCTATGACGTTTCTTAGTTCACGAATATTTCCTTTCCATTGGTGTTTTTTTAATGCTTTTAAATATCCATCAGAAACAGCCGAAATATTTTTACCAATTTTTCTTGAAAACGTTTTGAGGAAAAAATCTGCAATCAGCTCAATGTCTGAAGTTCTTTCTCTTAAAGAAGGTAGATTTATTTTAAAAATATTAATCCTGTAATAGAGGTCTTCTCTGAAATTTCCATTTTCAATTTCTTTTTCAAGATCTCTGTTGGTTGCTGCGATAATGCGGACATCGGTTTTTATAGGCTTACTGTCTCCTACTTTGAGAAATTCACCGGATTCCAGCACTCTTAGTAATTTTGCCTGAAGGTCCAGTGGCATTTCGCCAATTTCATCAAGAAAAACAGTTCCCAGATTGGCTTCTTCAAAAATACCTTTGCTGTCTTTTACCGCTCCCGTGAAAGCACCGGCTTTATGACCAAAAAGTTCATTTTCCAGCAAATCTTTTCCAAACGCAGAACAGTTTACCGCAATAAAGTTTTTCTTGTTTCTCTTACTTGCATGATGAATAGCCTGTGCAAAAACTTCTTTTCCGGTTCCTGTTTCTCCTGTAAGAAGTACTGTTGCATCCGTTATTGCAACTTTTTTTGCGGAGTCTACCGATGAAAGCAATATCTCGGATTTACCGATAATATTATTAAAAGACTGTTTATTATCCAACTGTTTTTCAAGTTGAATGACACGTTTGTTTAATGCTACTTTTTCTGTGGCTTTGTAAATGAGCGGAAGAATTTTGGTATTGTCGTCACCTTTGGTAATGTAGTCGAAAGCGCCATTTTTTATCGCCATCACGCCGTCGGGAATATTGCCGAAAGCGGTTAAGAGAATAACTTCTACAACCGGAAACCTGTCTTTAATGATTTTCGAGAATTCTACGCCGTTTCCATCCGGAAGCTTCACATCGCAAATAACAATATCGATGTCTGAAACTTCAAGTCTTTTGAGTCCTGATTTCAGATTGCTTGCTTCAAAAACTTCAAATCCTTCCAGACTTATGATTCTTGATAAAAGCGATCTTATTTTCTCTTCGTCATCAATAATTAAAATAGTATTCAATGTTGTAATTTATAAAAATCAAAATTAGAATTTATATTGAATATTTTAAGTTTAAAATACGCCACTTAATCCCACCATATTAGGAGACATGCTTACGCTCCATGCGATTTTGTTTTTTCCTTCTTTTTTGTTGTCGTTTTTATTCATGTATTTATACGTTCCTTCCACCACAAAATAGCTGATTGCAGCACTCAGAAAGACATCCGAAAAGAAATGAGCTCCGTCCCAGACTCTTGATAAAGGTGTAATGGCACCAACGGTATAAATTCCTGCTTTTACCCAAGGGTTTGAAAACTGTTTTGCCAGAGAAAACATCGTTGTTGCAACCAATACCGTATGGCCTGAAGGAAATGACCTGTATGCCGGTTCACCGCTGAAAGGTTTAAAATAAAACTTGCCTTCTCCTGTTCCGGGTCTTGCTCTTCCCACTAAGGTTTTTGCTAAAGTCTGAATCACTCCTGCTGTTGTGGCCGAAGAAATCATCAGTACACCCGTGTTTCTAATCTTGTCATTTTTAGTAAAAAGCCCGGTTAAATAGACCACACTGGTAATACCATAATTATTTTGAGGACCTCCGAAATAGTCGCCAAACTTTCTTATCACACCGGGAACTTTCTCACGCCGATCCATAAAAAATTTACTGGTGTCGTGGTCTACAGAATACAGAATCACTGTACCTAAAGCTACGCCGCCCACATCGATCCAGTTGTCTTTCTTCCATGAAAATGGACTTGCATAACTGTGCACTATATTATTAAAGATTTGTTTTCCATCTGCAGCAAGCTGTTTACCCATACTTTTTTTAACATCAACAATCACCGAATCCTTTATATTTAGATTCGTTATTTCTAAACTGTCTGTTTCTTGCGAAAAAAATAAATTGGAAGTAAAGAATAATCCGAAAATTAAAGTCTGTCTCACTGTTCAAGTCTCTTTAAAACAGCAAATTTATGCATTTAGCAGTTGTAACCGGTATTTTTAATTAGTGTATAGAAAAAATAGATTGAACTCTGTATATTATTAAAACATAAAGGTATAGCTCATTCAATCAAATCAGTCAAATACTTTATTAATCAATTTAAGAATTATTAATTCAACATCACGTGGTATGTAAGTTTAAAATTGTATTTTTGATCGTATAAAATGATAAGTGTAAATCTTTGTTAAATTCCAGAAAAACAATATTTCTATGACAAAATTTTTATTCTCTTTTCTTTTCCTTATTTCTTTTTATAATGTTTTTGCACAATCTAATTCTGTTTCTTCATCAAAAACAAGATCTTCCATAGATAAGAGATTGGATGAAATAGCAGAAGTAAGCAAAGCTTTTATAGATCCCAAACATGAAACTGCATTATTAAAAATAAAAGAAGAATCTGAAAAAATAGGTTATAAAGGAGGAATTTTACGAAGTGGTGACTATTTAAGTGGTCTTTATTTAGGACAAAGAAATAATAAAGCCGTTGTAGACTTAGGCAGCAATTTAAAAAAAGTAGCTAAAGATCAAAAAGATACGTACGGACATATAGCGAGTATATATCGAAGGAATGCTTTGGCTTTAGGGTATATAGGTTTAGATGAAGCAAGCTTAAAAGACTTTAAGAAAGCAATCAGCTACGCAAAAACTATTGAAAATGAAGATAAGAGAAATTACGTAATAGCAACCTCTTATGAGAATATGAGTGTGTATTATGAGAATAAAAAGTTTGATGAAACGAAGCTGAAAGATTCAATGGAATATTACTATTTGAAATCTCTCGAAATGGCAGAGAAAATTAGTGATCATGGTAAACCTGTACCCATTGAACAGAAATACGGTTTACTTTCTTACGTAAATATGTCTCTTGGTACTTATCACATGAAAATTGCCAGGGAAATAAACCTTCCATTGGCTGAAAAGTATCTTTTGGAAGGATATAAAATTCAGAACAACAAAAGATATACAGTTGATCCTTACGATAAAATCTATATGTATAATCAATTGGGCTATTTATATCTTAAAACAAAAGATTATAAAAAGTCAACTGAATATCTGAACGCCGCAATGGTACTTGAAAAACAACATAGTTACCCTGCATCCCGAATAGATTCGTTTGAAACACTCGCTCAAGTTTATGTAGCAATGGGTGATAAAGAAAAATCAGAATTTTTTATGAATAAATATGCACTATTGGTTGACAGTTTAGACTATGTTGATAAAAAGGAAGCTGATTTAGTTATAAAGAAGATGGTTGCAGAAGTAGACAAAAAGCACAAGGAAAGTTCAAAAAAACAACTATTAATAATCGGGCTTTTGATTTTATCTGCAGGGATTATAACGACAATTCTGTGGAAAAGAAGAAACAGGGTTTTACGCCAGAAATATGAGAAAATTATTGAAAATCTTAATAATAACACGACTCCATACATTGATGACTCAAACATGGATACCACTACTGATCCGGATCAG
This sequence comes from Chryseobacterium sp. RLHN22, assembly GCF_051011795.1. Lineage (NCBI taxonomy): Bacteria > Pseudomonadati > Bacteroidota > Flavobacteriia > Flavobacteriales > Weeksellaceae > Chryseobacterium > Chryseobacterium sp. RLHN22. The sequence goes on along the minus strand of NZ_JBPCHW010000004.1, from coordinate 223,795 downwards.
CAACCGGAAGAAAATCTAAATCCTGAAATCACGACAGTTTCTCAAAAAAATACAATATCTTCAGAGACAGAAGCAAGAATTCTTAAAAAGCTGGCAGCCTTTGAAAAATCTGCAAAGTTTTTAAAAAAGGATCTTACTATTAGCCTTCTTGCAGCTCAGCTAAATACCAACTCGAAATATCTTTCTGAAATTATTAAGCATCACAGGTCACAGAATTTCAGTAATTATATCAATCATCTTAAGATTAATTTCATCGTTCATAAGCTTTATAACGAACCAAACTACAGAGAATACAAGATCAGCTATTTAGCAGAAGTTTGCGGATACGCTTCGCCACAGGTTTTTGTAATTGCATTTAAAAAAATATATGGAGTAACTCCCTCATATTTCATAGAGAGTCTTCAGGAAGATCATATTAACAATACAAACCTCAGCTCTTAAGCCGATCTATATAATGTGATGGTGTAACTCCGGTTTCCTTCTTAAAGGCGATTACAAAAACCTGCGTTGATGAATATCCGCATTCTTCAGAAAGGTAGCTAATCTTGTATTCACGGTATACAGGATCATTCATCAGTTTATTTGTTATATACTGAATCCTTAAACCGTTGATGTAGCTATTGAAGTTTTTATTACGGTGAATTTTGATGACCTCTGATATATATCTTGTATTGGTATTGAGATGATTAGAAAGCCAGGTAAGATTAATATCTTTACGTAAATATTTGCCTGATTCTTCGAATTTGGTGAGTTTTCTCAGAATAACATCTATCATTTCCTGTGAAATACCAAGTGTGGGTTTTGAAAAAGAATTAAAATCATCTGTATTTTCAGAATCCTTATCAGAATCCGCAACTATATTTTGAATTGAATTATTTTTAGACGGTCGATTGTTTTTTATCGAAGTAGTGCTATTGTGCTTACGAAAAATGATAAAACCGAGCAGAATAACAAATATAATTCCTAAGCCAATCAGAATCGTTTTATTAAATGTATGGGTACTGCTTTTTCTTGTTTCTGCAGTAACCTGACGGATAGATTTTTTTACTGTTTGTTTTTCAACAGAAACAATACTGTCATTAATTTTAGAATAAAGATCAAGGTAACTTTTAGATTTCTCATTTATACCTAAACTGAGATATGATTTTGCCAAAATCATGTAAGCCTGCCTTCTGTTATAGGGTCTTTTGCTTGATTTTTCAATCATCAGCATGCGTTCTCCATATCCAATAGCCTTTGCGTAATCTTTACTTACATGATAAAATTCCTGCAAAGCCTGATACATATCCATTTTGGCATCAGAGTGATAATTAGTGGTATCTTGCTCGATCATCTCCAAAGCTTCTGTAAAATAACGTTCTGACACATCTAGATCTCCTATCTTGGAAGATAAACGTATTAGATTTTCAGTCGCCATCAACAATCCTTTACCACAGCTTTCGGTTTTTGCAATACGAATTGTTTCTTTTAAAATTTTCTGTGCCTCTTTTAGTTTACCATTCTGTTCAAGGCCAGTGGCATTGTTAATAAATTGGTCAATTTTATTTTGTTGATGACATGGTAATCTTTGAGCATCAATTTTACAATGACCTACATAAAACATCAGGAAAAAAAATAAGAAAGACCTGACTAACAATCTTTTGTAGTGGATACTCTTTACAGAAAATAAATATTCAGACTGATTTGGTAAATCTCGAAGCATAAATTTTTGTCATAACCATTGCAAAATGGTATTAGTCCAAAAATAATGTACGAAAGAGCTATACAGGTAAAAGTATATAGAATATATTCAGATATTATTCCAACAAAAAATCAGTTAATTCTCTTATTTACATAATATTTTAATTGTAAAATACTAATTATAAAACTTAAAAAACAGAATAACAAAACACATATATTTTTCTGTTATTATTCTATATAAAGCTTGTTTTTAAAACTAAGGGCAAAATAAAATTACTTCATTATAGATGAGAAATAATCGGTAATACATAAAAAATCGATAAAGCTTAAAAACATATAAACCAAAATTAATAAATATTGATATTTTAAACCTATATCGTAATAATTCTTAAAAATAAGGTAAAAACAACCTCATGTAAAACAGGGTGAAATTCCAATTGATTTAAAAATGATAAAAAAATGTTAAAAAATCATAATCAATTGATAATCATGATAATTAATTTGTAAAACTTAAAAAAAATTAAGAACAATTTCAGAAATAATGCCATGAAATTATTTTTTTATGCCGAATATCAGTGTAATATTGCTGCGTATTCTTTGCTAAATATCCCTCAATTTAAAAAGAAAACAATAAAAACCATCCATGATAAAAAAATACCACAACACCATTTCCCTCACCATGAAACCAAAAGGTATCATTAGGAAATCTGTTTTTTTTCTATCATTGATATTTACATTACTGCCAAATTTTTTATGGGCAGATTTACCTGATGAAAGCCCTGCAGATTCAGATTCTACTTATACAATTACCGTACCCAAATCTGAGGAAAACATTTTACATATATCGGAAGGAACTGTTGTTTACGGAATGGAAAACATTTCCCAAGGACCTTCTGAAATAAACACTGATCCTCAGGAGAAAAAAGTAAAGCTAAAACACAAAGAACATAATTATTTAGCAAAGACCGAAGAAAAAAAACCGGTTGCTAAAAAAACAATTCCAAAAATAATCGTAAAAACCTGTATATCAAAAAATTCAACCGATTTTTTCGATATTTCAAAAAAACATTTCAGCGAAGGAACTGTAAATACCAACCTTCAGTACAAGGTTGCAATTATTTACAGAGCTTTTCACTTAAATAGCTATTATCATGGCAACACAAATTCATCATATACCTATTCAAATTTTCTAAAAGGAGGAATGGTGAGGGCATTTTATTACACCCGGCCACCTCCTTTTGTTTAATTCAATTTCAGAATATAAGTCCGGTAAATTTTTTCTTTACTATACCGGTTTGTTTAGACTGTAAATTTCAGTGAGCAATGCAACATTACATTAAACAGGTTCTTCAGAGTACTTGTTTAAATTGCAAATTATCATGAATATACTACTGTATGATATCATCAGTTCACATCTTGCATGAAGGATTTAGATAACAAAAAACATTAGTGTGTTACTGTTTTCTTGACCACTGAAATCAGATTATTACAGCTTTATTATTCTTAGTTCTATAGCAAAACATCTCTGTAGAATCTCTACCGTAACATTTTGTTGTAACCGAATAAGCTTTGGCAACCATAATCAAACTGAACAAAAATGATTGAAAAAATCTCATTCTTTTTAAAGAATCATTAAAGAGGTGTTTTCATTAAATCCTGATAATTGTAATTAATTAAAACAGATGAAAAAACAAATTATTCTTTTAGGAACCCTATTATTCTCCGTATCAATATTCTCTCAAGTAGGAATCAATACAGAAACTCCAAAATCAACGTTGGATGTTGTAGGAAAAGCAGCCGATACCAACTCATTAGATGGTATAACCGCTCCCAGACTTACAGGTAATCAACTAAGAGCCAAAACATATACCACAGACCAGACCGGTACATTGGTATATATAACAGCTGCAGATTCAGCACCGGCAGGACAAACTGTTAATGTAACCAGTGCCGGCTATTATTATTTTGATGGAACTTTATGGCAAACTGTTAAGTCTTCTTCCGTTTCTACAAACATTTACACTGCAAACGGTTCTTTAACCAGTACTCGTACACTAACGCTAAGTGGATATCAGCTAAATTTTAACGGAACAGACAGAACTACTTATTGGGATACCGCCGGAAGAATACATCAACGGGCCACAAATACTTCAAGCGATGCTGCTATGGGATTTCATGGAGGAAATGCTAATCTATGGATGCAGCAATGGCCTAATGCAAGCTCTTCGATAACAGCAACTGGAACCTCCAGTAGTCTTGATCTAGCGACTCACTTTACTGCTGCCTCCGCACCAATAACACTGTCCACCAGTCCTGGAGGCAATACTACTAGTGTGGAAAGAGTGCGGATTACAGGAGAAGGTAATGTAGGTGTTAATAGTTCTGATCCGACAGAGAGATTTGACAACAACGGCATTACAAGATTAAGAATACTTCCATTGAATGGCACGACGAATGCAATCAATACAACCTCTACAGGCGATGCATCTGCAACACAAGATCAGACTTTTACAGCAACCAGAACTGTAGTTGCCGATGCCAACGGCGTTTTGGGAACTGTAGCAGGATTACCTGCAACTCCTGTCAATATCTACAACGCTAATGGAACCCTTACAAGTGACCGTACGTTGACTCAAAGTGGTTTTGGTCTGACTTTCTTAGGGAGCAACCAATATACATCCTTTCCAAGTTCAGGTGGAATTCGGCAATATGGAACAGCAGGATCGAAAAGAGCTGATATGGTATTGACAGCGAATGACAATAACGGAGATGCAGTAAACTCTATCATGAGTTTTTATCAGGATCCCGAGGGTACCGGACAAATTGTCGTATTAAATGATTCCCGTGGACTAACCCTTGCTTCCAGATTCACAACTCAATCAGCGCCAATAAAATTTGAAACAAGTGCAGGAGGAGGAGCTAACAGCACAGAAAAGATGCGTATAACAGGAGAAGGAAATATCGGCATGAATGTAGCGAATCCAACCGAAAAGCTTGATAACAACGGTATCACAAGACTTAGAAACCTTCCCGCAAACGGTACAGCCAATGCCATCAACACCACACCGGGAGGTGCAGCATCTGCTAGCCAAGATCAAACCTTTAACGCAACTAGAACCGTAGTGGCAGACGCCAACGGTGTCTTGGGAACCGTAGCAGGTATTCCTTCAGATGCAGGAACCTCAAGAGTGCTTGTGATCGCAAACGCACCGGGTACGCAGAATGTAAAAGCTCAATCAGGTTCTTCTTCTGCCATCGGGCAATTTACAAATGAAAGTCTTGACGTATATAATGCATGGACCAATAATATTTTTACGGTTCCTGCAAATATGGGAGGAGTTTATATTATAGTCATGCAAAATTCCAGTACCCATACAAGTACGGGATCGCCAACCCCTACATGGCATACTATGGCATTCTATGAAAAAAGCACAGATGGAGGTACAAACTGGGTTACGATGCTTAAAGATACCTACTCTAATCTTGCGGGTACGATCGTAGACAATGGCAACACCTTATACTGGACAGGTTTTCTAAACGCAGGTGATCAGATAAGAGTTCGCTTCGGCTGTAATGCAGACACAGACAATATTGTGAATTACGGAGGGCTTTCTATAACAAAGCTCGCACAGTAACTTATTATAGTATAAATAAATTTTTAAAACAACAATGCTTAAATACAAACCCATTATAGAATAATGGATATTGAATGATGAAAATGAAAACAATTAAACGAACAAAAATGATTCTAAAAACAAAATGATGAAAAAACGAAATCTTTTTTTACTCTTATTGCTCTTTATGGGGAATATGATTCTTTACGCACAATGCAGCGTAAATGCAGGAGGAAATACCACGATATGCGGTACTTCCTATACATTACAGGGAAGCTCTTCGGGTACGACCGGATCCCCCGTGTGGACCGTGGTCTCCAAACCGCCAGGTGCACCCGATCCGGTGTTCAGTAATGTAAATTCCCTGACGCCCAATGTAACAGGAATGACATTCCCCGGAAATTATGTATTCCAGATTACTCAAAATTGCAGCCCGTCTGGTTCGGTTACTTCTCAGGTAACCATTACCGCACCTGGAGAGATTTCTACTTTTACAGCAGGTCCGGATATTACCAATGTTAATGCTACTGATGGTACTGTAACTCTTAATGGTGTAGTACCTAACGGATATACTGCATCATGGCGTGCCTATAATATTTACAGATGGGAACGAAGTTCAACAGAGGTGGACACTAACTCTCAGTTTAGTTCCCCATTATCGGCAACAACAACCTTTAGCCTTATTAAAAAAGCAGATCATGATATTGATCCGGCGTATGTAGTAACATTGAGGATAACCTCTATTAACAATCCTAACTGTTATTATGAGGATACGGCTATCGTACGTTTTATTCCGAATCCTCAGATACTTCCAGCGGTGTCAACTTCTAAATGTGTTTCCAGCGGTGGAAGTCATTTTATTTCACTTCAAGGTTTATCTCCTAAGTTTTCAAAAGGATATCCTTCTTCACCCGGTTCCTCAGGAAACTTTGGTACAACTATTACCATGAACGTTACCAGCCAGCCGGCAGGGGGGAATATTGCCTATTCTAATATGTATGATAATAATATACATTTTACCGGTGTGAATGTTACAGGAGTTTACAAATTTACTTTGACCATTTCGAATGCCAGCGGGACGTATACAACACCGGAACTCACGTATACCTATAATGGAATACAACCTAACCCGGTAAACTTTCTGACCTCTTCCCGACCTGAGCAGATGATGATTTATGATGGTGGAAGCTCTGGGGGCGAAGTTCATTGCGGGTATGCAGGACTTTCTACTCCGATTACATTTTACTATACCATTGATCCGGCGGATAATCCGGCTACCATCAATACGACTGCAGTTCAGTCAGGTACTCCGCCTCCAGGTGGGGCGGTTGTCGTGGTAAACGGAGGAGCAGGTACGGCAACAAGAAGTGCTACCGTAACACCACCTGCAGGAGGTTGGCGTGTAGGAACATATAGATTTACGATTACCAGAAATAATGCCGGAGCCTGTTCAGCTATACAATATTATTATATCCATATCTCAGATGGCAACCGCCCGAATGTCGCAGTACCTACTACAACCGTATGTTATCCGGGGTCCGGCGTTGTAACAGCAACAATTCCATTGCCTGCAGTATACAAAGGTGTAGTAAACAGCAGCTATTTTCAGGATTTTGACGGCCGTTACAGATTAACCTTAGTATCAAAACCTGCAGGAGCTGCAAATCCTGTTTTTGAGCCTTACGCTAATACAGTATTCACAAATACCTCTACCACCATTTCCAATCTTAATATGGAGGGAGAATATGTATTTAAAATAAAAGCAGATACCTATACCTCAACTGTTGGGGCATTCTTAGATAAAGAATATGCTTGTTCGGGAACTTCATTGGAAGGAACATTTTCAGTATTCGTATCTGCACAAGTGGGTGCAAATGCAGGATCCAATCAGAATGTAACAGGAACTACAACTATATTAAACGGAAACAATCCGGGGGTTGCTACCGGTACATGGACGGTAATTTCCAAACCGACAGGCGCATCCGATCCGGTAATTGTTGACCCGTCCTTATATAATTCTTCTGTGACAGGACTTACAGTAGGTGCTTATGTTTTCCGCTGGTCAGTTGCAACTGGCACTTGTATCAGTACTAGTGATGTTACTATAACTGTAATGCCGCAAAATTATTGTTTCTCAGGAGACTGTAACCCAAACACGTTCCTCAATACCGGAAATCCAAATACCATAGAATATGACAATATGGTAAGCACCTTCCATAGTACAATGATGCGAGATGCAACTACAGGCGCACTAATGGTATGGGGCGAAAGAATGGCAAGTAATGGTACCTCTCACGTATTGGCGCCTACAGAGGTTAATAGTACAAACTATCCGGCACTTACTGGCGATATCCTTAAGTTTACAGGCGGAAGTAGCAGTATAAACTTAGCTCAAAGTGTCGTTTTAACCACAACTGGGCTATTTGCTTGGGGAGGTGAAGGAGTTTTGATTTCGAATGATATTACAAGCAGTACCACTTTTCAGAAAGTAAGTATCGGAACTTTTGGCGTAAATGGTGGGGCAGTAAAAGCAGATGGTTTACCTGACGGCGTGGCTCCTACAGATGTCAAAATGTTGTTTGGTACTTATAATGCATTAGCATTGACCACCTGCTCTGGTGAAGTTTGGGTATTGGCACAGGAAGGTCGTCTATTCGGAGATAATGCATCAGATAACCTTGCAAACAGAGCATTATGGCACCGCGTACGTACCAATGCAACGACAACATTAAATAACGTAGTTGCCATACGTGGAAATGGTTGGAAAACGTTAATGGCATTAACTGCGACTGGTGAGGTATATACTTGGGGACAGGGTACAAGGTTAGGCAATGGTACTGCTGAATCAGCAAGAGTATTTGCTACACAAATGACCCTGCCGGCTGCAGGTACTGTAATCCCAAAAATGATTGGAGTAAGCGGTAGCAGTAATGTTAGGACTAGTACTTATTACATTTTGGGCACTAATGGTAATGTTTATGCCATGGGAGAAAACAGCAGAGGTCAATTAGGTGATTTTGGAACAACAAACAGTAACACTTGGGTACAGGTACAAAAATCGGTAACGGCAGGAGATTACCTAACCAATGTGGTTTGGATCAGCCCGAATGAACACGACATGAGTACTTTTGGTAGCAGCAATGCATATATGGCGGGTTCCATTAATGTACTTACGGCAGACGGCAGGCTATGGGCTTGGGGAGCCAATGACGGAATAATGTTGGGAGGTAGTACTACCACAATGAATCCAACAGAGATGCCGGGCAGTATTCCTCAAACAGATCCATATAATATCGGAAAATTGAACTGGACAGACAAAGTGATTGCTGTAGAAACCGGAGGACATACTTCAATGGTCGTTAAAGAAAACTCAAAGAAATACGGATATGTTGGGCATAGAATCAATGGAAGTATGGGTGACGGAACAAGTGTAAATGCTAATGAAAATCAATATAACTTTGCAGATACCCCGGAGATCGATCTTTGTGGAGCGCCAACTGTCAGTACTTCAGCACCTTTCACTTGTGACACTAAATTCTATTTAACACAATACGGTTCTGCAGCAACAGACAAAACCATACTGTATACCTTAGACAATACTACCAATCCGTTTACAAAAACCATAATAGGCGAATCGCCTGCAGGTATGAAAGTAAACGGAATCGGGTACAATACGGTGGATAATTTCCTTTACGGAATGAGAACAGATGCGGCTAATGCAACCCATATGGTAAAGATTGATGCTAATGGTACATTTACCGATCTTGGTGCCGTTACCAGTCTGCCTGCAGGTGGGTATAACGCAGGTGGGTTTGACAATGCAGGAAATTATTATATCATCAATTTTGATTCAAGTAATCTTTATAGAATCAATTTATCCACCAATACGGCTACGCAGATCACACTTTCCAGAAGCTTAAAAGTGAACGACATTGCGTTTGATAGTACAACCAACCTGTTCTACGGTTATGAGCAATCTACAGGACGATTAGTTTCAATCAACACTTCAGGGGTGGTAACCAACGTGGGCAGCCCAAGTGCATTAGGAAACGTTTTCTTTGGTGCGATGTATTCTGACAGCAACGGAGATATTTTTGGAAATGAAGATGACGGATCCGGTTTCTATCAGTTCAATAAAACGACAGGTCAGGCGACAAAAATATCAGAATCTATTTCTGCATTTGGTAATGACGGAGCCAACTGTTCAAATGCAGTAATCACTTTCCCTGCTGATTTAAGTATTACCAAAACAGACGGTAAAACAACTTATATTCCTGGTTCTGCCACTACGTATACAATTGTGGTGAGCAATAACAGTGGTGCTTATGGAGTGCTTGGTGCTACGGTGTCCGATCCGGTACCTGCAGGTATCCCGGCAGCCAATGTATCCTATTCGGTACCGGTACTTACGGGTGGAGCCACAACAAGCATCACGGGTCCTCAGACAGGAGCTCTGAATGATGTGGTAGGCCTTCCTATAGGTGGTACAATTACCTATACGGTAACCGTTAATGTTCCTCTTACATTTACAGGAAACCTTACAAATACCGTTACGGTAACGCCGCCGGTGAACTCTACAGATCCTAATACCAGCAACAATACTGCAACAGATACAAATACAAACGGGGTATGCTATAAGCCGGGCATTACAGCGGGAACGGCATTAGACACCAAAGTGGGGATCACTACACTTAACAGAGCAGGTGCAACAGATGCTGATAACTGGCCGATGGCAAGAAAAGGCGGATGGGTTGCTTTAGAATCCAAAACAAAAGGATTTGTGCCAAACCGTGTAGCCTTTACAGATGCAGATACCAATCCTGCAACACCGGATACCCCGGTAGGAATTGCTGCGGCAAACTTTAGAGAAGGAATGATGGTATATGATACCACCAACAAATGTCTGAAAGTATACACGATGAAAGACGGTGATACTTCAATGGCATGGCACTGTGTAACCACACAGACCTGCCCGGACTAAATAACAAAATGCTTCGCTACTCCCGGAATGGTATTTTACTGTTCCGGGCAGAAGCAAAGCTAAACAGTCAAGAGTTAAAAAAACAAATGAGCGCTCCATAATAGAGCATCCATAAAAATACACACTATGAAAAATAACTTTCTAATACTCGCAACACTACTCATTGCAATCAGTATAAAATCACAGATTGCCATCGGAAAACAGGAGGTCTCCAATACATCAGTTTCTCTAGAGTTCAACGATACAGAAAACAGAGGATTGATACTCCCCTACCTTGAAGATAAAACTTCTGTTACAACAAACGGTACCATCATCTACGATGTTACCGATCATAAAGTAAAATACCTTAAAGACACGAATGTCTGGCAGGATCTGAGTGTAGATACATCGGGAGCTGCGAATATATCGATACAGACCGGTAAAACAGAGTCTGCTTCGGCAAAAGCAGCCATTGGTACAACCGCTGCAACAGATACAACACCTGGAGTATTGGTTTTGTCTGATACCGATAAAGCCATGATATTACCAAAAGTGGCGAGCCCACACCTGAATATCATTAATCCAGCACCGGGAATGATGGCTTACGATACCGTAAAGAAACAGATTGCAGTATACAACGGAACAGTCTGGTCTTTCTGGAAACCTTAGATAAATGAATAATAACATTAAAAAATTACACCAATGCCAATAGTACACAAAATAAAAGCTTATCTATCAAACTCTGCATTCCTGAAAGAACCGAGAACAGCAGTGCTGGACAAGATTCTGAATGTGGTATAACCCACGAAGATATTGGCCGCCCCAACAGCCTGCTGTTGGGGTTCCCAATATACCCGTATTGGGAAGGACAACATTAGGCTGTTGGTCTTCACAATATCATACTCTGTAAACCCAAAAATCTTAACATAAAACCTATTAAAAATTATGAAGAAACAGCTTCTCCCCACAGTAGCATTGCTTGCACTGATGGGTTCTGTGAAATCGCAAATTGCCATAGGGAAACCAGACGTAACCAACGCCTCGGTATCCCTGGAATTTGCCAATACAGAAAATCGCGGCCTCATTCTACCCTATGTAGAAAATTCGGCAGGAATCACTGAAAATGGTACGATCATTTATGATACGACCGACCACAAGGTAAAATATCTGAAAGATACCGGTATGTGGGCTGACCTTAGTGTCGACACTACCGGTACAGCAGATATTCTGCTACAAACCACAAAAACAGAATCCGGAACAGCAAAAGCTGCTATCGGAGCAACAGGCGCTACGGACACCACTGCAGGAGTACTGGTTTTATCGGACACCAATAAAGCCATGATATTGCCTCAGGTAGCAAGCCCTCATCTGAATATCGTTAATCCCGCACCGGGAATGATGGCGTACGATACCGTAAAGAAACAACTCGCCGTGTACAACGGATCGGTATGGAGCTTCTGGAAACCTTAGTTTACAGCAGCTGTATTATTTAAAATACTTGTAATTCAGTATTACAGGTCATCAAAAAACTATTAACGATATACTTATGAAAAAATTTTTATTAACCCTTTGTATGGCTCTGCCTACATTATTCGTACTGGGGCAATCGCCCGGAGGGGTAGCATCTCCTGCTGCCTGGTACAGAGCAGATGCATCTGTCTTTTCCGATGCAGGAACTACCTCTGCTGCAAATAATGCTACTGTTTATCAATGGAATGATTATTTAGGAACCGGAAGAAATCTTGTACAGACAACAGCGGCAAGAAGACCTGTTTATTCTAATGCCACAACGTTGGCCAATTTTAATCCTACCGTAACCTTTACACGAGCCAGTATCCACTGGATGCAATGTGACCCGGGAACCGGAAACGAAATTATAAACCGCGCATCAGGAACTTTCTATGCTTCGGGATATATGGATTCAGATTTTTTAGGAACAGGCTTGGGGGCAGGATTGATTGGATTTAACGATGATATGGACTATCCCGGTCTCCATACCTCAAATAATAGTCAGTTTAACCTGCTGATGTATGCTGAGAACGGAGGTGACTATACTCCTATTTCAACAAATGCATTTACCTACAAAAACTCATTTGTGGCAGGTTCTTCATGGCAAAACGGGGCGAGTACTACTGACCCTGCGAACTATGGAGCAACCACAATTTCACTGAATGGAGTAAATACATTTTACTCCGGTAACAACTTTAGAAATGTAAATACGGTAAATACTGCAAGGGAGTTCAGAATAGGTGGCGATTCGGACTGGGGAAGCCATAACGGCCAGCTCAATGAGATACTTATTTATCAGAACATTCTTACTGCGCAGGAAAGAAATCGTTTGGAGTCTTATTTAGCAATTAAGTACGGCACAACACTTTCCGGAAATTACCTCAACTCTACCAATGGTATTGTATGGAACTCTGATCCTTTATATCAAAACAATGTTTTTGGTATTGCACGTGACAATAATGGCGCTTTGCACCAGAAGCAATCCCGAAGTGAGAATAAAGATCAGAAATTAATTATCGGAAACGGTGCTGGTTTATTTAACACGAATGCTGCCAACACCAATAGCTTATCAGACGGGCAATTTCTGATTGTCGGAGATAACGGTTTAAAACAGGCACTAAGTACACCTTTAATTAGTACAGGAGGAGCGAACGGGGAAACTAATTACCGTTTTGAAGCAGTATGGAAAGTACAGAATACTGGTCTCACCGGGAACGTTACTATAGCGTGGCCAAAAGGGATTGCAAACCTTTATTTTGTGCAGTCACCAGATGCAGTATTCGACAATACGGATGCTTTTACACCGATGGTTACGGAAGTTACTGTAAACGGAGTAGTTTACAATACCGCAACAGTTAATTTAACAAATGGCGAATTTTTTACATTCGCAGGGTACGAATTTGCTCCGGGAGGAGTAACCGCAGCGGCATGGTACAGAGCAGACGGCTCTGGAAACCTATTCTCGGATGCAGGTACAACGACTGCTGCTGATAATGCTGCTATACAGCAATGGAATGAGTTTAATAATAAACCTTTCCCATTATCTCAATCTACGGCAACTCTTCGTCCCGTGTTTTCAAATGCTACAACATTGGTAAACTTCAACCCTACTGTAAACTATACAACATCTAGCAAATGGATGCAGTATGACGGAAATGCATTGGGAAATATTATAGACAGAAGTACAGGAGCATTGTTTTCTGCGGGTAATACTACTGGTACCACAGCATTTTTTGGATTTGGGGAATCAGGATCCAATAATACAATGGATGATCCGGGCTTATATAATTTCACAGGGAATAAATTTTTATTCTATCCAATAACTTTTGAATATGACCCTGTGAGTACCTATACTATCAACGGTCCTTACATTGGAGGAGGTACCTGGCAGAATGGTGCAGGAGTAAGTGGAAACAATGCGGTAGATATCACCTTAAATGGTTATCATCAGACGTATAATACCAGCATCAATAATGTCACTATGGCAGCAGGTAGAAATGCATTGATGGCAGGGGGAGCAGAAACATCAGTACCTTTCCAGCAAAACGAGATGATTGTTTTCCCTAGTAAGCTGACTGATCAAGAAACCAATAAAGTAGAATCTTATCTTGCCATTAAATACGGCCAAACGCTTAGTAAAGAACAAAACAGAAACTATCTGAGCTCTACAGCGACAGTAGTTTGGGACGGATCTGCTAATAACAGCTACTACAACAACGTTTTTGGTATTGCAAGAGACAACATTTCATCACTGTATCAAAAACAATCAAAAAGTGTTAATGCTAACCAGAAGTTAGTTATAGGCGCAGGAAATTCTTTAGCAAATACAAATGCTGCCAATACCAATACTTTAGCAGAAGGGCAATTCCTGATAGTAGGAGATAACGGATTAAAGCAGTCATTAAGTACTGCCTTATTGAATTCTACTGCGCCGGGAGGAGAAACCAACATTCGTTTTGAATCGATCTGGAAGGTTCAGAATACAGGTACAGTCGGTCAGGTAATCGTAGCATGGCCTAAAGGTGTTTCAAATCTTCATTTGGTACAGTCATCCAATGAAATATTTGATAATACAGACACCTTTACCTCAATGGCTGCTGAAGTTACAATAAACGGTGTGGTTTACAATACCGCAACAGTTAATTTAACAAATGGCGAATTTTTTACATTTGCAGGGTACGAATTTGCCCCGGGTGGAGTAACCGCAGCTGCATGGTACAGAGCAGACGGCTCTGGAAATCTATTCTCGGATGCAGGTACAACAGTTGCTGCTGATAATGCTACAATACAGCAATGGAATGAGTTTAATAATAGACCTTTCCCATTATCACAATCTACGGCAACATACCGTCCCCAGTTTTCAAGCACTACAACTTTAGTGAATTTCAACCCGACGGTAAGCTATGATGGAACTCAAAAGTGGCTGCAGTATGCTCCGGCAGATGCCACAGGATATATCCTTGACAGAAGTAAGGGAGCCTTGTTTTCTGCAGGTAACACTACAAGTGCATCTTCGTCCTTATTCGGATTTGGAGTTGCCGGATCAGGAAACGCAATGGATGATCCAGGACTATATTCTTTTACAGGAAATAAATTCCTTTTTTATCCTGTAATTAATGAATATGATCCTCAAAGTACCTATACAATCAATGGACCTTACATTGGAGGAGGTACTTGGGAAAATGCAGCAGGAACAGCAGGAAATAATGCGGTTAATATCACTTTAGACGGTTTTCATCAGACGTATAATACTAATATTTTAAATGTAAATACAGCCGTAGCACGTAATGCACTGATGGTTGGGAAAGCAGATGCTGGAGCACAGTTAACCGGTCAGCAAAACGAAATGATTATTTTTGCTAATAAATTAACTGATGAAGAAGTAAATAAAGTAGAATCTTATCTTGCCATCAAATATGGTAAAACCTTAAGCAAGGAGCAAAACAGAAACTATCTGAGTTCTACAGCGACAGTAGTTTGGGACGGATCTGCTAATAACAGCTACTACAACAACGTTTTTGGTATTGCAAGAGACAACATTTCATCACTGTATCAAAAACAATCAAAAAGTGTTAATGCTAACCAGAAGTTAGTTATAGGCGCAGGAAATTCTTTTGCAAATACAAATGCCGCCAATACCAATACTTTAGCAGAAGGGCAATTCCTGATGGTAGGAGATAACGGCTTAAAACAGTCATTAAGCACTGCCTTATTGAATCCTACTGCTCCGGGAGGAGAAACCAACATTCGTTTTGAATCGATCTGGAAGGTTCAGAATACAGGTACAGTCGGTCAGGTAATCGTAGCATGGCCTAAAGGTGTTTCAAATCTTCATTTGGTACAATCATCCAACGAAATATTTGATAATACAGACACCTTTACCTCAATGGCTGCTGAAGTTACAATAAACGGTGTGGTTTATAACACAGCAACCGTTAATTTAAGTAATGGGCAGTTCTTCACATTTGCAGGATTTGCGCATGCTCCGGGTGGAGTCGCAGGACCGGATTTCTGGGTAAAATCGGATGATGCCGGAGATCTTTCTACGGCATGGAAAGATCATTCTCTTAATGAAGATAACATACCTGCCGTGGGTACTTGGACACTTTCACCGGCAGACAAGTTACATAACTTTCATCCTTATACGACAGGTTATACTGGTAGTAGATATTTTAATAATCTTACTTCGGTATTAAATCCGACTAATGGGCAACTGGATAATATATCTCATTCTATTTTTTCAGCTGTTAGACCTACATCTGCGGGAACAGGACGTATTGTCGGTATTGATAATGACTCCAATGGAGCAGAGCCAGGGTTTTCTATTCAAACTGGAAAACTAAGGCTATATAAATTTAGCGGTGAAGACAATGCAGATCAATTTGAAGAGCAGCCTTTCAATATTGGTGCTGCAAATATAGTGTCAGGGATAGGAAATAACCCTGTTGTTGCCGGAGGAACCTCAACTTCAGTCGGAGGGGAAAGAGTGTTAGGAGTAAATGGTATTTACAAAACATACCCGAGTACTGTAAGCACCAACAGATTCCATATTCAAGGACAACGTCTAAGAATAGGTGATGGCGATTGGACTGCTCCTGGTCCTTTCCCTGGTGACATTATGGAGGTCGTATGGTACAAGCGTCCACTAACTGCTAATGAGCAATCAAGGGTTAACTCTTATCTTGCTCTGAAAAACGGAGCTACTTTAGCAGAGGATTACCTTGCATCAAACAGTAATGTTGTATGGAATAGAGCTAATAATAACAATTACAATAACAATATATTTGGTATTGCAAGAGATAACATTTCAGCATTGCACCAGAAACAATCAGCAAGTACTAATGTAAATCAGAAGCTGATAATTGGTAATAACAGTACTCTATTTAGTACCAATGCTGACAATACCAATGATTTAACAGAAGGACAATTCTTAATCGTCGGAGATAACGGATTAAAACAAGGATTAAGCACTCCGCTTGCTTATACAGGAACAAACGGAGAAGTTAACTTTAGATTCGAATCAATCTGGAAAACTCAGAAAACTTCTGGTGTAGGAACTGTAACCGTAGCATGGCCAAAGGGCATTCAGAATTTCTATCTGGTACAGTCTACTGATGAGTTATTTACCGGAGGAGATACCTTCACGCCAATGACGACTGAAGTTACCGTAAACGGTGTTGTTTATAACACCGCAACAGTTACATTAGGCAACGGAGAATTCTTCACCTTTGCAGGTTTCGGACATGCACCGGGTGGTGTAATTAATTCCCTAAGCTACTGGTACAGAGCCGACAAAGACGCAGCAAATACCGGAGCAGGTACTGATGTAACTTCCTGGACGGATTATTTCTCAGGAACGGTAGTCTCTCAAATTTCTACAGCCGGGCTACCTAAATATGTTGAAGGGGCTGCAAATTATTTTAATTTCAATTCGGGTCTTAACTTTACTGGCGGAACCCAAAAATTAGGTAATATAAACGTTCAGACATTATCTGCTTTAAACTATGATATCTTTACCTTTACAAAAGAAGGTATGGCTTCTGGAGGAACGAGATCTAGATTCTTCAATGTAGGAAGAAATAACACTACAATGGGATCAGACAACTGGGATAGTCCTGGATTCTTAATTAATGGTAACATTGTAAGAAGAACCAATGCCGGTGGGGATATAACTGAATTTGATGTAAACCCTAAATTCTCAATTACAATCCCTAGTATTTCCTATCACACTTTTACTGACCTGAATTTCAGCAGAGGATTAAATGGAAACTTAAATGGAGCTGCATTATCGCATTCCAGTAGAGGTATAATGACAGGTGGACATATTTTTGGAGCAAATAGTGGAGTCGTTACAAGCGGTGATGATGATGGGTTTATCGGTCACTTAGGAGAAACGATTATCTATGGAGCGGGTAATTTATCTGCAGTAGAACGTAGAAGAGTAGATTCTTATATGGCTATTAAATACGGTATTACATTAGGGCGTGTGGGTACTGATCACTACCTTGGTTCTACGGCTTCAGCTACTTCAATTGTTTGGAGCGGAACACTTAATGCAGCTTATAACAACAATATTTTCGGTATTGCAAGAGCTGATATCGGTGGTTTTGAGCAGAAAGTATCGAAGAGTGTGAACAGCGGTACAATTCTTACCATCGCTAAAAACAATGATTTCGTATCAAGTAATTTAGCAGCTTCAAGAACAGGACTGCCTGTAGACGAAGGCTATTTATTACTTGGAGATAACAATAACACTTCTACCGTACCTTATACCCCAACAGAAATTGGAAATTGTGGTGAAATTATAGGGGCAACAGAACAAATTAAGCTGATCCCAAGAAAATGGCTTGTACAGAGAACGAGTTCTGTGGGAGGCACTTATCTTCAGGCTAACCTGGCTGCTTATACTGCCGATCTTAATACAGAGATCAAAATGTACGTTGCCGATGACGAAAACTTCACACAGAATGTTGTCGCTATTGCCGGAACTCAGAGTGGAAACAACTGGGTGTTCCCGTATAATTTCGATAATGATAATACGGCAAGATACATTACTTTCGGTGGTAAATTTGTAGCAGCTCCTTGTGAGCAGTGTAAAGGAGGTACTTATACCCTGAGAACAGGATACCAATGGAATCAGGGAGCCTGGACTAACCAGACAGTCAATAATAAGGAAAACATTCTGTTAGGTAATGACGCAGACGGTAACCCGTTATACGCAAGCATGTATGCGGATTACAGTGCTAACCCAAGCATTGAATATGTACCGACAAGATATCCTCGCCAATATGCAGGCAGATGGACAATTGCCAGAAGATACGATAATACCAATGCGCAGGTACAGCACAGAATTGAACTAACGAAGGCAATGAAGGCCAGCTTCCAGATTTCAAATATCAACACTTACAGAAATAATAAGAACAATTTCCAGGTGATCGGATATTGTAACGGAGTTGCTGTAATGCCTAAGATTACGTATGCATACAATACATCTTACCATACATTTGATATCACAGGAAACAATGCTGTTGGTACCATGTCATGGAGAGGTTTTGTACCGAATGTATCGACTGCAAATGTAAGATTTGACCGTCCGGTAGAACGAATTGTTATTATTTCTACTGTGGATCGTGCAAATACGGCCAAAACGCTTAGAAGCGAACTTTATAGCGATATTACTTTAGAGTGCGCTGAAGTTGTTCCGCCAACTCCTGATAATGTATATGTCTCTCACAGCTATACTCAGGAAACTTTAGCTACTTGTGGCGGAAATACCACAATGCGTATTAAAGTAACCAACAATAATATTTGTGATAATAAGACAATTAGTCTGCATCAAACATTACCTTCAGGATTGGTATATGTTCCGGGATCATTCAACGGAAACGATCTTCCTGCCGGAGCAATGACCGGAGCAACTTTGACTTATACAGGAGGAAATCTTAACTTATCAGGACTTTCTCTACCAAGCGGAGAGCACTGGATGTATGTAGACGTAGCCAATCCTGGTGTGGCAGGTACATATCCTACACAGTTTACCTATGAAGTAACGAACGGTATAAACCCGACAAATACTTTATCATCACCAGTCGTTAATCTGAATTATTATCAATCTGCTGCACCTGTACAAAGTGCACCTGCACTTACATTATCGATTAAGAATAATGTGACTTGTGGTACGAATAATATGGTAATGACTTATCGTATGAAAATCGACAATCCTAATACAACAAGTATTACCGGAGCAGAGATTCTTCACATGTTTGATCATGATCAGATTATTCAGAGTGTAACGTATGTAACTGGTGAAGATGAAGACGGTGTTATTACAGGAACCTATCCTGTAGACGGTGCCGGTGCTACAATCGACCCTATCAATAACAACCTGTTTAATCTTATTGATGCAGAAATACCTGTAGGAGTAAGTTATATTGACATCACTGTAAATACAGGAAACTCTTATAGCACTCCTGATGTACAGGCACAGGGAATCTCTTCTACATTCCTGGTAGGGATCGGAAGTGGAGAATGTGCAGAAAGCGGAGAGACTGTTTCAAACGAAGTAGTATTACCAATGTGTACAACTTCAACAGTCTGCTATAAACCCGGAATCGCTGCCACAGCAGGTAATCCTGCATTACCTACAAAAGCGGGTATCACTTCTCTCAACAGAGCAGGAGCACAGGATGCAGACAACTGGCCAATGGTAAGAAACGGTGGATGGCTGGCTTTAGAGTCAAAAACCAAAGGATTTGTACCGAATAGAGTTGCATTCTCAGGAGGTAATCCTGTAGGAATTCCTGCAGCAGATTTTAGAGAAGGGATGATGGTGTATGATACCACCAACAAATGTCTTAAAATTTTTACAAGTGTAAATAACGGATCAACCTTTGAGTGGCACTGTGTGACCACACAAACGTGTCCTGATTAACATTTAAAAAATCTGTTTTCATGTCAAAGTTGAAATATACTTTGACATGATAAAACAGATGAAATGAATAATTTAAATATTGAGTATGATAAAACCTCTACAATGACAACAGTCTGCTACAATCAGAGAAATCACCCCTTTCGCTCGAAATGCACTGCAGACTTAGAAAACAATGAATGAAAAAAAATAACTTCTAAAAAACATCACAATGATTGATTTTAAAAATATCCATATCGGTCAACTTATAGAAAACCGGGTGAAAGAAACCAATACCGATATAAACCGTATCTGCAGCTTTTTGAAATGTACCGAAAATGATGTGGAACAGATGTACACATCGAAAAGTATTGAATCCTATACTCTTCTGAGATGGAGTAAATTGCTGGAATATGATTTTTTCAGAGTGTATTCACAGCACATACTGCTGTTTTCTTCCGTACACAAAGAAAAGTGGTCAGAAAAAAAGAAGCAAACCAACCCTTCACCTCTTCCTCAGTTTCGCAAAAATATTTATACCAAAGAAATTATTGAATTTATTCTCAATATTATTAACTCGGGTGAAATGACAAAACAGCAGGTGATCGACAGATACAGAATCCCGAAAACAACTTTGTACAAATGGGTAAATAAATACAATACCAGCAACAACTAAATTATACATCATGAAACTTACCGGTAAGACCAAAGAAGAAATTATCGTCCTCATGGCAGACCGGCCTCTTGAAGAATCCGGTACCGGATATCTTATTTATTCTATGAAAATATTCTTTTTCATCAGGAGAAAAATATACATAGGCTTTAATGAAAACGGAATTGCTGATACCGTATTTTATACTCAATAATTTTTACTTGTCACAAAAAACAACAGAAAAGTGGAAAACAACAGACCGGACTATATAAAAATCTTTGAAGATATAATCATTAAAAAATGTCCAGAACGCAGACATGAATTCGATTATTATTTCAACAAGAAAAATCTCAGCATCATAGATATTGTTGATCTTAATAACAGAATATTCGGGTTAAAAGATAAAAATGCCATAAACTTTAATCAGAAGCATAAATCGTATGATCACGAAACAATTATCCATATACTCACCTATCAGCAAAAAGAAAAATTGAATAATACACAGTTGGCCAGCTATTTTAATCTGAGCAGAAATACGGTCACTAAATGGCGGAAACTATATCTAAAATATTGATCGGACTATTTATAAATCCACATCAAAACAGGTTTTTGAGAGTTTTGAATCATGGGATCTATTTCCCTCAAAGTATTGTTTGAAACTGTAGGACAGCCCCACCCTTCCGGCGATCCTTTGGGGAAGGTTTCTTCATCACTCATCAGATTCCAGGAATGGAAAACTATAAACCTCTTCAACGCATTCGAATTTGATTTTTCAAGTCCGTGCATAAGATATTTTACGTGAATTCCCCAGTCACTGTACCCTCTTCCCGACAATTTATATTTCCCTAACGAAGAAAGATGACTACCATCTTCATTGCTGAATGAAGGATTGTCTTTTGATTCGTCGCTGCTCCATGAATTAGTTCCGCAACCGTGACCCACCAAATATTTTTTTAATATTTTCTGCTCTTTAAAATCCCAGACTACAAAACGGTTTACTCCCGAATGCAGACTCATATCAATTAAAATGCAGAAATCTGGATTCAGCTTTTTGTCTTTACAAAACTGCAAAGCTTCCGTTGCTTTATTTTTTGTTTTAATTAAATCTAAAACAGGTTTTTCTTCCTTAGCAACGTCATTTTTTACCGCAGATCGACTTTCTTGAACAGAGAATTCTTTCCCCTTCTGACAGGAAAGAAAAAACAGTATTACAAAAAATGCTGAAAACAATTTCACAATAGACTATTTATAGTGTAGAAAAATTCCGTAATCGGAAGGCGTCCAGAAAGCAGCTTTTTGTCCGGCAGCTTTTAATGCGTCATTTGCCCAGGTGTTGCAGGTATTCAGGAAACTGTATTTTCCCTTTGCATCATAAAATGCATCATTATCATCATAAACTGCATTGGTAGGAATCAAAATATAATTTCCGGCGGCATCTTTATCAAATTTTTCATCTACAAATTTCACCAAATCTCTGTACTGGCTTTTACTGATCATGATCATTTTACAATCCTCTGCCACCGTCATTTTGGTATAATATGAACAATGCATTGCAGACTCACTTAGCCAAAATGCAGCATTGAAAGCTGTTGAAAACTTCAGATCAGCCCAGGTCGGTGTATCGAGATAAAAACCTTTGTCGCCCCACCCGATTCCCACAAACTTATAATCGGTTCTTTTTGATTTTGTATTGCTAAATGGAATTTTTGCACTCCAGTCGTGCAATTCGTTCTTCACAGGCATTACAATATCGGTATGAACGCCATTGGTATAAATGTAAATCGGAATTTCTTTATTCTCACCGTCATCTTTTGCCGAAATTTCTATAAATGGAAGCAAGTACCCTAAAAGAGCATATACAACAACAATCCCAAGAATAATTCCCAACGTTTTCAGGAAATAAAATAATATGATTTTCACCTTCATGTTTTTTGAATATTGAGGTTAATAAAAATTAATTTTAAATTTTTCGCTAAAAGTATTTATTTTAATTGAAAAATTAGTTAAATTTAGATATCAAACACATGAAAATATGCACAAAAGTAACAAATCCCAAAAGAGATTTAAAATAAGAGTAAAAACAGCCCCAAAAAGAGTACAGAAAAAACGTTGATTTTCTAAGAGATTTTATCTTTTTGAAAGTCAATTTTTCTTTTATAGAAAGGGCTTTTTAGATTTTTATTGCTAAAATTCTGTCACTTCTTTAAAACCATTTGTTTTAAGGATGAAGAACTAACCCCCTTTATTTTCCGGGACTAAAATTCCGGACCGTGATCTTATCCTACAATATTTCAGAATTCTTATCTGAAGATTGGTTCAAAAATTCAATATTTCTTTTCAAACCTGCAAACTTGGTACGCTTTACAGGAGATTTTCTGAAAATTTCCGAGAACATTTCCTGAGTAAGCTCTTTCCACTCTCCTTTTTTGAAATTTTTTAAAGAATCATTTGGTTTAAATTTACTTTGAAGATTCGGTGCAGAAAATCGGTTCCACGGGCAAACGTCCTGACAAATATCGCAGCCAAACATCCAATCCTCCATTCGATCTTTAAAATAATCCGGAATTTCATTTTTCAGTTCAATAGTTGCGTATGAAATACATTTGCTTCCATCTACAATTTTTTCAGAGACAATGGCATCGGTCGGACAGGCATCGATACATTTTCTGCAGCTTCCGCAATGGTCAGTTGTCTCATGATCTGAAACTAAATCTAAATCACAAATAATTTCAGCTAAAAAATAGAACGAACCACTTTGTTTGGTAATCAGATTTGCATTTTTCCCGACCCAGCCAATTCCTGATTTTTTTGCCCAGCTTCTCTCCATTACCGGTGCAGAATCTACAAAAACACGAAAATTGAACTCTCCAATTTCGGTCTGAAGCTCAGCAACCAGTTCACGTAAAATTTCTTTTACCACTTCATGATAATCTTCAGCATAAGCATATTTTGAAATTTTATAATTCTCTAAAGCCGATATTTTTTCTTCGGGAAAGTAGTTATAAGAAAGCGAAATCACAGATTTTGAACCTTCCACCAAAAGCCTAGGATCAAGTCTTTTATCGAAATGATTTTCCATGTATTTCATTTCGCCGTGATAGTTGTTTTTCAGCCATTTTTCGAGATGACGTGCATCTTCTTCCAGAAAATCGGCTTTTGAAATTCCACAATTCTGAAACCCAAAACTTTTAGCTTTGGCTTTAATTAATTGTGAATATTTTTCGGCTGTTGAATTCATAGATTTCGCATTGCAAAATTAGGATTATTTTATAAATTTGTTGGAATTTGGATGTCTGAAAAACTTCATTCATCAATTACCATTTAACTATAAATTATACTATTATGTCATTAGCAGATGTTTTACAATCAGGAAATTATGAATTAATCGACGTTCGTGAGCCGATGGAGCTCGAAATGGACGGAAATATAGAAGGGGCTAAAAATATTCCTTTGGGAGAAGTAGAAGATAGAAAAGACGAAATTTTATCTATCGAAAAGCCTGTGATTTTGTTCTGCAGAAGCGGAAACAGAAGCGGAAAAGCTTTGGAATATCTAAATGCTCAAGGTTTAAAAGACGGCTACAACGGGGGCGGTTGGGCCGAATTGAAAGCCAGCTTATAAGAAAACAGAGGAACTTTTTTTAAGTTCCTTTTTTATTTAATTAAAACCTGACTGCATGATTTTAAAAGAAAAATTCAAAACACTTTGCATGAATTATACAGATAATAAAAATCTGATTGACAATTTTTGGAAGGAGATTGAGAAAAAATACTCCTCAAAAAGCAGGCATTATCATAATCTTCAGCACTTAGAAAATATGTTTGAAGAAATTGATGCGGTTAAAAATCAGATTGAAAATTTCAACAATATTTCTTTTTCAGTTTTTTATCATGATGTGATTTATGATTCGACTTCAAAATTAAATGAAGAAAAAAGCGCAGAATTTGCAAAAGAAAGACTTGCAGGTTTAGGTTTAAATGATGAAGATATTCAGAGCGTTTATGCACAAATTTTAGCAACAAAATCTCACAAGAAATCTGATGATGAAGACACCAATTTACTTTTGGATGCTGATTTATCAATTCTTGGAAAAGACAATGGGACTTATTTGGAATACACAACACAGATCAGAAAAGAATATTCTATTTATCCTGATTTTCTTTATAAACCGGGAAGGAAAAAAGTTTTGGAACATTTTTTACAGCTGGAAAGTATTTTTAAAACAAATTATTTTAAACGGAAATATGAAGTTCAGGCAAAGAGAAATATAGAATCTGAATGGATAAATTTGTAAGTTTTGGCTAAAGCCATTCTTTCTTACTCAAAAATTAAGGTGGGCTAAAGCCCACCTCTATTCAATTAATCTTATGAATATTTTTCTATAAATTCCACTGATTTTTGTAAAACTATTTCCAGCGCTTCCTTGTGTGGTGTGTGACCAATATTCGGAATAATGAATTTTTCAGAACTTCCACCAACTTGAGAAACTGTTCTTTCAACTTGGTCTAAAGTTCCGTATTCATCATTTTCTCCTTGAATAAACAGCAACGGGCTTGTAATATTTTTCAAAAGACATTCAATATTCCAGCTTCTGAATTTTTCGCTGAGCCAGATTTCCGTCCATGCTTTTACAATGGTTTCCACCTTATCTCCGTGATACTTTTGCAAACGTTCAGGGAGATTTGTTGTGCTGTAGGCATTTAAAGCTTCTTCAACTCCTTTCACGGTAAGGTCTTCCACAAAAATATGACCTGCTTCACAAATGACTGCTTTTACTTTTTTAGGATATTTTGATGCTGTAATGAGGGCAATTGTTCCGCCATCACTATGCCCGAATAGAAATGCATCATTAATATTTAACTCTGAAAGCAAATCGTTCAGGACATCTGCTTCGAGTTCCATATAATTATTTTCCCTTTCATAAGTCGCCATCGGAAAAGATTTTCCATATCCTAAACGATCATACATTAAAACATTACATTGAGTAACTTTAGCCAGCTTTTCAGGAAAATCCCTCCAAAGCTGAACGGAACCTAAAGAATCATGCAGAAAAACGATTGTCGGCCTCTTTTCAAACGAATTTTCAAATTTTACAAATAATTTTTTACCTTTTACATCAACTACCTCTTCAGCCATTATTTATAAAGTTGGATTACCTGCTTCATTAAACTCTTTCAACAAATTTTCGAAAACTGTTTTCACAGGAAGGATTTTGTCAATCAAAGCAGAAACCTGCCCGATTTCCAGTTCGCCTTCTTCCATATCGCCTTCAAACATCCCTTTTTTTGCTCGTGCTCTTCCTAAAGAAGCGACCAAAGCTTCGGTATTTCTTCCGACATTATAGATTTCCTCCAGTTCGTTAAAGAATTTGTTTTTAACCATTCTTACAGGCGCCAATTCTTTTAACGTAAGATGCGTATCGCCTTCATTGAGTTCGGTAATTTTATTTTTCCAGTTTTCGTGAGCACTCGCTTCAATGGTTGCAGCAAATCGGCTTCCGATCTGAACTCCGTCTGCACCTAAAATCATGGCTGCTTTCATTTGCGACCCCAAAGCAATTCCACCTGCAGCAATAAGAGGCTTAGAAACATGCTTTTTAACGTTTGGAATTAAGCAAAATGTCGTCGTTTCATCTCTACCGTTGTGACCACCTGCTTCGAAACCTTCTGCAACAATCGCATCCACTCCTGCATCTTCACATTTAGTGGCAAACTTCGTTGAGGAAACGACATGAGCTACTTTGATGCCTTCTTTCTGAAGCGTTTCTGTATAGGTTTTAGGATTCCCGGCAGAAGTAAAAACGATTTTCACTCCCTCTTCCAAAATAATCTGAATAATTTCATCTAAATTAGGATAAAGCAAGGCGACATTTACTCCAAAAGGTTTATCAGTAGCTTTCTTACATTTCTGAATATTTTCCCGCAGAATATCGGGATACATGCTTGCCGAGCCAATTAGTCCCAACCCGCCACAGTTTGAAGCAGCAGAAGCCAGCCTCCATCCTGAATGCCAGATCATCCCGGCCTGGATAATGGGGTATTTAATATTAAAAAGTTCTGTTATTCTATTTTTGCTTTCGTTCATTGTGTGAAGTTTTTTAGCGGAGTTGAAATCTATAAAATTACTCATTGGGTAAAAATAATAAAAACGTGGGTTTTAAAGTAATTTCAAGCATCCTTTTTCATAAAAAAACCTTCAGAAAATCTGAAGGTTTATGTTTTATTTCGTAAGCGATTCTTTTTTCCAATTGCCTTTGAAGTTACAACTGTCATATCGGCCATCGATAGAAATAAATGTTGTCGGAAGTTTTGAATTGACAAACTTTTCCACCATTTCATTTCTTCGCTTATTAAGAGCCATTTGTTTGATTCTGTCATAATCCGTTTCAAGAGTAATCTGATGCGATGGGATTACATCATCAATCTTAATGATTTTTACCACCTTCCTATCTCTTTCATCTTTATCATCAAATGCGGTCGTAATATCGTTCTTATTCAGACCGGCAAGTTCATAACTGATAACTCCCGGAATGCTCACTCTTTCAATTTTATTTGAACCGTCTGCACCTGGAATTACACCGGCATTGAATTTAGTTCTTTTATCATCAGAAAATTTAAAAGCGGCATCTTTAAAAGTTATTTTTTCAGCTAAAATCAAACCTCTTATACTGTCTAATTTCTTTTTAGCAGTTGCAACCTCTTCGTCAGTCGGCGTAGCCATCAAAAGAATATGTCTCGCGTCATATGCTTTACCTGATTTTTTAACCAACTGAATAATGTGATAACCAAATTCAGACTCAACAGGATCTGAAATTTCTCCTTCCTGAAGGTTTAATGCTGCGGCTTCAAAAGGCTTCACCATCTGTCCTTTAAAGATATTTTTCATCAGACCTCCATTCGCAGCAGTTCCTTTATCTTCAGAGTAAATTCTTGCCTGGCTGTCGAAACTTTCTCCCCCCTGAATATCAGCTTTGATTTTTTTAAGCTTACCAATGAGTTCATCTTTATGAGCTTCCGTAAGTTTTGGAAACATCATAATTTGCGAAAGAGAAACCTCGTCTTTGATTTCCGGAAGCTGAGATTTATACATATTGTAAAAATCGGTTACTTCATTTGGAGTAACGTCTGCTTTTTCAGTAATTCTCTGGAATTTTGCCTGCCCGTAATAGGTATCTGTATCAATCTTCTCAATGGCATTCTTCATCTCATACTGATTTCTGAATTTATAGGCAGCAAGCATTGTTTTTTCATCAGGAAACTGTGAAAGCATCTGATTATACTTTGCATTTGCCTGATCTTTAATCATAGCAGAACGGTTTTCAATTAAAGTATCTCTTTTCGCTTCATAAACCAGAAGTTTATTGTTGATCAGGTTTTCCAAAAACTCACATCTGTCGGTAGTTGAAGCTCCCTGCTGCTTTCCGTAATTTATCTGCTCTTCAACATCAGATTCCAAAACGATCTCATCACCAATTACTGCTGCAATACCGTCTACCAACTGTCCTTTCTTTAGCTGAGCATTCATATTCCCTGAGAACAATATCGTGAAAACCCCAAGAAGAAAAGTGATTTTTAGTTTATTTATCATTATACTATTTTAAACAAGTTGCAAATTTAGAATTCTTAATGAATTGCACTCAATTTTTTATTATAAATATTTCTTAAAAAGAGATTATTTATTGCAGTTCTACATCAAAAGTCGTCAATTCTTTAAATTGTCTCAATCTGCTGTGAATATCTTCCTGGTTTACTTCTTCCAACCTCTCTGTTCCGAATTTTTCAACAGTAAAAGATGCCATTGCAGAGCCCATAATTAACGCAGATTTCATCGTTTCAAAATCAAATTTCCCTTTTTTAGCAAGATAAGCTGCAAAACCACCAGCAAAAGTATCTCCCGCTCCGGTCGGATCGAAAACTTCTTCCAAAGGAAGCGCAGGAATTGCAAAAACTTTGTTGTCGTGGAATAACAATGCTCCGTGTTCCCCTTTTTTAATGATTACATAAGCAGGGCCCATCGTATGGATTTTTTTAGCTGCTTTTACCAAAGAATATTCTCCTGAAAGCTGTCTCGCTTCCTCGTCATTGATAGAAATAACGTCAGTTTTCGCAATCATATCTTTTAAAATATCCATTGCAGAATCCATCCAGAAATTCATCGTATCCAAGATCACCAATTTTGGACGCTGATTCATTTTTTCAAGTACAGAAAGCTGAACTCCGGGATGAAGGTTTCCTAACAGTAAAATCTCTGCATCCTGCATAGAATCTGGGATTTTAGGATCAAAATTCTCCAAAACATTCACTTCAGTCGCTAAAGTATCTCGTGTATTTAAATCATTATGATATTTTCCTGCCCAGAAAAACGTTTTGCCTTCTTTTACAATTTCTATTCCTTCGATATTCACCTCTCTATTGGTAAACATATCAAGATATTCCTGCGGGAAATCTCCACCAACTACAGATACAATCCCTGATTTCACCCCTAAAATAGAAGAGGTAATCCCGATATATGTAGCTGCACCACCCAAAATTTTATCTGTTTTTCCAAACGGCGTCTCAATAGCGTCGAATGCCACGCTTCCTACAACTAAAAGTTTC
This sequence comes from Chryseobacterium sp. RLHN22, assembly GCF_051011795.1. Taxonomy (NCBI): domain Bacteria; kingdom Pseudomonadati; phylum Bacteroidota; class Flavobacteriia; order Flavobacteriales; family Weeksellaceae; genus Chryseobacterium; species Chryseobacterium sp. RLHN22. The sequence continues at coordinate 194,376 of NZ_JBPCHW010000004.1, read as the reverse complement.
ATATTTAATGCTTATTTTTCCTGTGTAATCTGAGATTACATTCTTTATTAATTTAAAAATTTATTTTTTCCATTCAAAAGTATCCAGTAAATGCATCAGATCTTTTTTGATATAATCTACTGCCGGAGCTAAAGAATCTGGTTTTGGTCTGGAATTGAAGTATAAATATCCTGTTACAAAATGCTTCGTACTGTCAGTTGCATAAAACTGCAGATTGGATGCCGCCTGTCCTTTAAGCTCGTAGAAATTTCCGTAAACTTTTCTTTCGGGATATTCGAAAGATTTTGTATCGATTGAACTTGCTTTGATGGTATGTTTATACACCATTTTTTCCGTCTCCTGAATCTGTTGCGCAAAATCATTGTTGATCGGATAATACGTGAGGAAAATCTTGGCTTTCATTTTCGGATAGTTCAGATAATACCAGCAAGGCCTTTTGGCATCATAAATTTTGGCAAAATCTGAAACTTCAAAAGAGTACATACAGTTCGGCTCAAATTTCTGATACTTTGGTGCAGGATATTCTAATCTTAGTTCCCCGTAAGGTTTGGGAGTAGCTTCTTTTGCACACGAAATAATCAGCATCGAAACAAAAATAAAAATGACTTTTTTAATCATTCGGCAAAAATACAAATTACATTTCAGATTTTAAGATACAAATTTCAGCATTTCAATGCGTTTTGAAATTGAAATTACTAAAATGGAGTTTTCCATAAAATTTTATTTTAAACGCAAGGTGCGCAAAGTTTTTTTATCTTATTCTGCATATTTTCGTCCGCAAAGGCGTTCCACTTAGCAAAGACAATTTCGCCCAATTTTTGATTAATAAAATAATCACATAGAATCATTATCTTCAATATTGTAAACTTCCAGCATCCATCTTCCAACATCCATCCTTTTAAAGAATTTTGTACGCTGTTTCGTAATTTTGAATATAATTCTCCAAAGGTTTTGGAAAAGATCTTTCATGAGAACCTTCGACATCTGTGATAATGTAATTGTTTTCAGCAATAAAATCTTCCCAAACTTTTTCAGAATCAACTTCTACATTAAAAATCTCTATGCTCAGATTTTTATGGGTAAGCTTATGATTTATCATTTTTACACTTCTTATAGATGGCTTTAAATCATCAGAGATCTCAGTTGGAAATTCAAATAGTTTCTTCCAGATAAAATCATCTTTTCTTTGCTGAATTAAAAACTGACCGTTTCTGTGAACAAAATAATATTGTAATTGTAAATCCTGTGCCTTCGTTTTTTTTGTTTTAACCGGAAATTCCGAAACTTTATTTAATGAAAAAGCAAGGCAATCATCATTTACAGGGCATTCTCTGCATAAAGGATTTTTAGGTTTACAGATTTCTGAACCCAGATCCATCATCGCCTGATTAAAATCGCCGACATTTTCCGGCATTATCATAGTTGATAATTGTGAAAAATAATTGAAAGCTTTTGAATTTGAAATATCAAAATTATCGGCAAAAATCCGGCTCAAAACACGATAAAAATTTCCGTCAACGGCAGGCATTTTTCCACCAAAACAGATGCTGGAAACTGCTGCAGCTGTATATTTCCCAATACCCTTCAGTTTTAAAATTTCTTCGTAATCTGAGGGAAAAACTCCATGATAATCATTAATAATTTGCTGTGCAGCTTTATGAATGTTGATGGCACGGGAATAATATCCTAAACCTTTCCAATACAATAAAACCTCATCTTCCGGAGCTTCGGCTAAAGTTTTGACATCGGGAAATCTTTCGATAAAATTGTTGTAGTGGTTCAATCCCTGCGCGATTCTGGTCTGCTGAAAAACAATCTCACAAATCCAGATTTTATAAGGATCTTTGGTTTTTCTGAACGGTAAATCTCTCGCATTTTTATTATACCATTTCAACAGCTTATTGCCGATGTGAAGAAAGTCTGAAGTTTTTTTATTCTTTTCCAAAAAACCAACTCGTTTTAGTAGAGCAAAGATAAATTATTTTTCTGCGTTATCAAGAAGATAAACCGGAGCACCTCTAAGCCATTGATATTTAATTTTTTTCATTTCAGAGATCGATTTGTAGCCTTTTAGTGTTTCTAAAAACACATAGACTGAATCATTTTTCTCTTTTTTGAAATCTAATCTTTTATCTGAAAGAAACTGAAACGGATATGAAATCACAGAGTCTCTCTTGCTGAACAAAAGATCTCCCGAATTGATTCTGTAAATATAAATTGCTTTTCCACGCCCCGAAGAACTGTCTGAAACAGAAATATCTGAGCTTGCAACCACCATATCGCTGACTCCGTAAGCTTCATCTTCAGACATTACATATCCTGTTACCGTATCTTTCTTCTCATTGGCAAAAAGGTCGATCTCATATTTTTGGGGTCTTTGATATTCTTTTTTACAACCAATTATCGGGAATAGAATAATGAATCCGAAAATGCAAAACGAATGATTTTTCATTAAACGATTTTAAAATTAATTAAAAAATAAAACCGATGTTTTGACGCATCGGTTTGTATATTAAATATTGTAAAAATTTAATCCTGAACATATTCTGCATCCCACTCATTACCATCGTCACCTTTGTGACCGTCTAGTTTGATAACAAAACTTTTTGTCGGGAAATAAGGAGTAAGTCTGATGTCTAGCCAAACTCTGTCTTTGTTCACTTTATCCTGTTCAAAACGAACAATTTTGAATTTCTCGATCAGTTTATCAGCACCTTTAATGCCATCTAAGAAGCTTACGATCTGTCTTCTCAAATCGTCTTCGTTTCTTGCATTCCAGTTTTCGAAAGCTCTTCTGTTTAGGAAATCCAACAAAACTTTCGTTACATAATCGAATACGCGAACTACAGAGTATGTCTGTAAACCAATGTTGTCTCCTGTAAATAATGTTTTCGCAGAGAATGCCATGATTTTTCCATACTCATTAACCATAGGAACCAATCCCATTTTTTCCAGTTGAGAAATTTCACTTTTCTTCAGTTCAAATTTAACAGCATCTACTTCATTGATATTACCGTGCTTTTTACCGGCTGCAACCTGTGACATTAGTGTTTTGTGGATTTTCCCTGCCAATGAAGTTGATGGTGGAAGTTCTACATTTTCTTCTTCTCCCACTTCTTCAGCTCTTCCCCGGCCAACCAACCAATTACAGGTCATAATAACATTACTTCTGTGCAATTCGCCACCTGTAAGATTCGCTGAATGGAATAAGTCTACAACATCATCCGGTTTATCAAGATTGGCAAAATCGGTAACCATCATTACTTTGTTTTCATTACAGATTTTCGCCCATTTTTCAACGACTTTATTCGATCCAAGATAACCGGGAATCGCCAAAATTGAATAATTGTCTCTTAAATCCAAACGGTCGTAATAGTTTTTGAATTCTTCAGCAATTGCATCAATAAAAAGAGGATTATCCAAATCTGAAACCTGATCTAAGCTTGCATTTACAATGCTTACATTATCTACTTTATCAAGTTCTGTATTTTTATAAAACTGGGCAACTGTTCTATAAGACGTTTCAAGCTGACGAGCTGAATCTAACACATTTTTAAGATTCTGTTTAAGATTCTGTTCAGCATTTTGTGCTTTTGTCTTGCACGTATCTGCCATTTTTTCGGCAGGATCATTTGAGCTTAAAAGATCTACCCAAAGATTGATTTTCTGAAGAAGCTCTTTTCTTTCGTCTGCTTTATTACCGTCATTCAGGAAAATTTCTTTTCTTGCCTTTCTGGTCGGGTTCATATTGGCAATTCCGTCTACAACAGATTCTATAAAGCCAAATCCACCGATTTTATTTAACTCTTCAAGCGGATTTCCTTTTGGTCTTCCGGCTTGTTGTTGCTGATTATGCTGTTGACTTTCTGCAGCCTGTAACTTACTATCCATGATTTTAGTGTAATTTCGTTTAATTATTTTTCAAGTTCCTGTGCCACATCCTTTAATGCTTCAATAAAAGCAGTTCTTGTCTGCTCATTTTCCAGCATATTTCTTAGAATTTTATTATTTTTCAGCTGACGAACAATCTTATTATACTGTTCCTGCTCCATGCTGAGCTGCTGTAGATAATTCGATTTCTGAGTAAGGTTTTTGGGAGTGAAATCTGCAAGATTCTGAAAACGAAATTCTTCTTCCACCATGTTTCCGTCCTGCGTTTCGTGTTGCACAGATACTGAAGGCTGAAAATGTCTGAAGACATCATCAATTGTTTTTAAACCTGTAACAATTTCGGGAACATAAGATTCATCTGTAGTCAGCTGACTTACAATAAGGGATTTGTTTTCCTGGATTTCCTGGATTGCTTCATTAGCATCAACTTTTACCTCGTTTCCGCCAACACCATAATTGAACATTGCCATATTATTATTTTTTTTGTGATTCCTGATTTTGGTTGAATTAGCAAATATTTGACCAATCCAATGTTTAAATTTATAAAAAAAGTCTAACATAAAAAATTTTGTAGGGATTTTTTTAAAACAATTCAGCTTCAGGGATGCAATTACATGATTAACAACCTCTTTTAGTATCACCAATCTATGAAAAATAAATAAAAAAACGCACCGTAAAGATGCGTTTTAATAATAATTTCATATTGAAAATTACCAGATTTTTATTCTGTCTGCCGGAGCTTTGTACAATTTGTCTCCAGGTTTAATATCAAATGCTTTCATGAAAGAATCCTGATTTACCAAAGGACCAAATGCTCTGAAATATCCCGGAGAATGCGGATCTGTTTTCACCTGATTAATCATATACTGGTCGGTAGACTTGGTTCGCCAAACCGTCGCCCAGCTCATAAAAAATCGCTGATCCTGAGTAAAACCACTGATCAGTCCCGGATTCCCTTTATCTTTTAAATACATCTGCAATGCATCGTAAGCAACCGCTACTCCACCTAAATCACCGATATTTTCTCCGCTTGTAAACTTACCGTTGACAAAACTTCCTTTTACCGGTTCGTAAGCATTGTATTGTGCAGCCAACTGCCCCACTTTTGCATCAAAGTTTTTACGATCTTGATCCGTCCACCAATTATTAAGGTTTCCGTCGCCATCGAATCGTGAACCGCTGTCGTCAAATCCGTGAGAAATTTCGTGACCGATAACAGCTCCGATTCCACCAAAATTTACGGCTGCGTCCGCTTTCGGATTGTAAAAAGGCGGCTGAAGAATGGCTGCAGGGAAAACAATTTCGTTATTTGAGCCGCTGTAATAAGCGTTTACAGTTTGTGGAGACATTCCCCATTCTGTTTTATCAACAGGTTTCCCAACTTTTTCCAAGCTTTTCTGATATTGCCAAGCTGAAACGTTCTGAAGGTTTGAATACAAAGTTGCCCCTTGAGCAGGAGATTCCACTTTTAATTTAGAATAATCTTTCCATTGATCCGGGTAGGCAATTTTTACTGTGAACTTAGAAAGTTTTTCCTGGGCTTTCACTTTCGTTTCAGGCGACATCCAATCCATATCATTGATATGCTGTTTGAAAGATTTCAACAGATAGTCGATGTACATTTCCATTTGCTGCTTAGATTCCGGACTGAAGTATTTATCAACATATAATTTCCCGAAAGCTTCCCCCAAAACACTGTTTACAAGAGCTAAACCTCTTTTATTCATCGCTCGCTGCTCTTTTTGGCCCTGAAGATATTTAGAGTAAAAATCAAAACGGATATTATCTAAGTTTTCACCCAAATTACTTGCATTTCCGTTGATAACATGATATTTTAAATAATCTTTTAATAAAGGAAGATTTTTTTGGTTGAAAAACTGATCCATATTCTGGTAATATTTCAGCTCGCCCACGATTACTTTATCGGTATCTACTCCGGCATCTTTGAGGTATTTTGCTAAATTGACATTCTTTACCAAACCTGAAAGTTCGGAAACGTTTTTAGGATTGTACCGTAAATTAGCATCCCTATTTTGCTCTAAGGTCAACAAATAATTAGCCAATTGCTTTTCAAAATCAACTACATTTTTAGCTGTTGTCGCAGAATTTTTATAACCTAAAACTCCGAATAATTTTGCTACATAGTTCTGATATTCTGCTAAAGTTTTCGTGTTGGCTTCATTTACTTTCTGGTAATAATCTCTCCCTAAACCAAGGTCGGGACCCCCTAAATAAACTGCATTCATTTTGGAGTTTTTCATATCTGCACCGACCCTCCATCCGTAGAATGAATTGTCGCCCAGCTTTGTGGCTTCTAAAAGATATTTCTGAAGGTCATTTATATTTTTAATCGCATCGATTTTAGCTAAATCAGATTTGATCGGAGCTATTCCTTCTTTATTTCTCTTTTCAACATCCATGAACGATGCATACAGATTCTGAATTTTCTGACCTTCTGAACCTTCTGCATATTTCTCGGTCAAAATTTTATTTAAAATATCAAGCGAAGCGTCATCTACATTTTCTCTCAACGCATTGAAAGAACCCCAACTCGCTTTATCAGAAGGAATCTGCGTTTCTTTTACCCAGTTTCCGTTGACATAACTGAAGAAATCATCCTGTGGGCGAACCGTTTTATCCATATACGATAAATTAAGTCCGTTTTCAGGAAGGATTACCAATTCAGAATTTACAGCAACGATATTTGTGGGTGCTTTTTCTGTTGTTTCAACAGGTTTTTTAGCAGTTCCGCAAGAATTTAAAAATACAACACCTGAAAATGCAAGTGCTGCGATATTTAGTTTTTTCATTAAAATAATTTTGATGTGTAAAACAGTTTGATCAAATATAGGAATTTATGTTAAATCTGAATTATTGGAATCATGTTAATTGTTGTTGGTATCTGGTTAGTTGTTGGCTTTTAAACAATTAAATTTCATAAAAAAACCGCTCATTTCTGAACGGTTTTGAATATTTTCGATATTGATTACCAGATTTTGATTCTTTCTTCCGGTTTTTTGTAAAGTTTGTCACCAGGTTTTACATCGAATGCTTTGTAGAATGCATCAACATTCGTAAGAGGTCCGAAACTTCTGAAGTATCCAGGAGAATGCGGATCTGTTTTTACTTGGTTCACCATATATTTCTCGCTTGATAAAGTTCTCCAAACGGTTGCCCAGCTTAAAAAGAATCTTTGGTCTTGCGTATAACCGCTGATTGAACCAGGGTTTCCTTTATCTTTCAAATACATTTGAAGTGCGTCGTAAGCAATGTTTACACCTCCTAAATCGGCGATATTTTCACCATTTGTGAAAGTTCCGTTCACAAAAGTTCCTTTTACCGGCTCATACTTATCGTATTGAGCAGCCAAAGCTTTAGTCGCTTTTTCGAAGTTTGCTTTATCTTCCGGAGTCCACCAGTCAACAAGATTACCTTCAGCGTCAAACTGTGCTCCCGAATCATCAAATCCGTGGCTCATTTCGTGACCGATAACCGCACCGATTCCGCCAAAATTCACCGCAGCATCCGCTTGAGGATTGAAGAAAGGAGGCTGAAGAATTGCAGCAGGGAAAACAATTTCGTTGTACACCGGATTGTAATATGCATTTACCGTTTGGGGAGTCATACCCCATTCTGTTTTATCAACTGGTTTTCCGATTTTTGCCAACTCTTTCGTATACTGCCATTCGCCAATATTCTGAAGGTTCTGGTATAAGTTTCCACCTTTAGATTCCGGAGTGATTACCAATTTAGAATAGTCTTTCCATTTATCAGGATAAGCAACTTTTACGGTAAATTTATTCAATTTAGCCATTGCTTTTTCTTTTGTTGTAGCAGACATCCAAGTTAAACCATTGATGTGAACGGCAAAGCTTTTCTTTAGATAATCAATCAATTCAACCATCTGAGCTTTTGCTGAAGCCGGGAAATATTTTTCTACATATAATTTACCGAAAGCTTCTCCCAAAGAACCATTAATCAGCTCATATCCTCTTTTATTTAAAGCTCTCTGCTCTTGCTGACCTCTTAAATATTTGCCGTAGAAAGCAAACTTCATGTCACCCAATTTTTCACTTAGGTAAGAAGCACTTCCGCTGATCATATGGAATTTCAGATAATCCTTAATTACAGGAAGATTTTTTTCATTCACCAACTGATCAAAATTTTTGTAATATCCTAATTCACCAATGATTACTTTATCAGTATTTACACCAACTTTTTTAAGATAAGCAGGAAGGTCTACGTTTTTAACCAGAGCTTTCAATTCGGCCATTGTCTGCGGATTATACTGAAGCGTATTGTCACGACTTTGCTCATTTGTCAACAAATGTTTAGCAATACTTCTTTCGTAATCTACAATTCCTTTTGCAGCTGCATCAGCGTTTTTATAGCCTAATTCTTTTAACATAGAAGCCACATATTTTTCGTATTCAGCAAGGGCTTCCGTATTTTTAGCATCAACTTTTTGGTAATAATCTCTTCCCATTCCCAATGAAGCGTCACCTAAGTAAACCGCATTCATATTAGAATCTTTAAGATCTGCATAAACGCCCCATCCGTAGAAATTGTTTTCGCCTTCTTTTGTTACAGAAGCTAAATAATTCTGTAAATCTGTAAGGTTTTTGATCGCATCAATTTTATTGATGTTTTCCTGAATTGGTTTGATTCCGTCTGCATTTCTCTTCGCCATATTCATGTAAGAAGCATACAGATCCTGTATTTTTTTACCTTCACTTCCATCTGCGAATTTATCTTTCAGAAGCGAATTTAGGATCGTCATAGAATTGTTATCGGTATCATCTGCCAATTTATTGAAACTTCCCCAAGTTGGCTTATCAGAAGGAATTTTAGCAGTTTTCATCCAGGTTCCGCTCACATAATTATAAAAATCATCCTGTGGTCGAACCGATTTATCCATCAGACTGATGTCTAAACCCTTATCTGCTGTAGTTGTTGTTTTAGTCTGAGCGTTCAGCGTATTTTGTGAACAAATCCCAGCCAGTAAAAATAAAGAAAGACTTAGCTTTTTCATTGCAATAGTAATTTATACAATAAGTATATTTAATTTAAATTTTGTTACGGGAAAGTTAATTTATTTTGAATAAAGAATCTCGATTTCCAAACTGTGAATGTAGTTGATTTTAAGAATTATTTCCAATTAAAATTCCAACAAGATCCTGAATTATCTTCTGTGAAACAAAAGAAACAAAATCCGGCCTGTCGAGATGCGGAAGATATAATTTGAAAGTTTCCGACTTATTGTTGACCCTGATCGTATAGTAAACTGTTCCTACGTCTTTTCCGTCCTCACCTTTTCCAGGACCTGCAACTCCTGTTGTAGAAAGTGAAATATCTGTTTTAAAAAGATTTTGGCAGCCTTCTGCCATTTCTCTCGCCACTTCTTCACTCACCACTGTAAACCGCTCGATCGTTCCTTCCGAAACGTTTAAAATATCAACCTTCTTTTCCGTTGCATATGCTACAATTCCGCCGATAAAATATTTTGAGCTTCCCGAATTTGAAGTCAGCAATTTTGCCAGTTCACCGCCTGTACAACTTTCTGCCGTGGAAATCGTCATTTCTTTTTCATTAAGAATTTCTGCTAAAATTTTTTCAATTTTATCTTCAGAAGTTGCAATTATATTCTCGCCAATAATCGGAAATAATTTATGAATCTGATTTTCAAGCTGAATTTGTAAAAACTGTTCGTTTTCCCCTGTTGCAGTCAATCTCAACTTCACTCTGGTTCCCACTGGAAGATAAGACAATGCCATATTTTCAGGCAATGCCAATTCCCATTCTTCAATTTTATCCGCTAAAATACTTTCGGGAATTCCGACCACAGAAACGATTCTCGTGGAAATATAATTCAGATTAAATTTTTCTTTTAAATAAGGAACAATCTGGTCTTTAATCAGCGGTTTCACCTCATAAGGAACGCCCGGTAAACTGAAAGAAAGTTTGTTTCCGTTCTGCATCATCATACAGGGTGCAGTTCCAAAATGGTTTTGAAAAACTGTAGATTTCGTAGGAACAAAAGCCTGTTCGCGGTTTCTTTCTAAAATTTCAATTCTTCCACGCTTTTCCATATACGCTTTAAGATGCTCAAAAGTAACCTCATCCAAAGCGATTTCATCATCAAAAAATTCGGCTAACGCCTTTTTGGTTTTGTCGTCTCTTGTCGGACCTAAACCACCTGTTGTAATGACCAAATCTCCAATCTCAAAAGCTGAATTCAATGTGTTTTTAATGATGTCAATTTCATCTGAGATAGTAAAAATCTGAGAAACTTTGATGCCTATATTTTTAAGTTCGGTAGCAATAAAATTTGAATTGGTATCGACTGTATTTCCTGAAAGTATTTCGTCACCAATGGTAATAAGAACTGCATTTTCCATATATAATTTTCGAAAAAAATTTCTTTACAAAAGACGGAAAATTCTGTGTAGTGAACAAAAGAAAACCATTTTTTATATCTTTGAACTTTACTGTTTAAAACTATAATTAAACTATTTTTATGTCTAAATATGATGATGCTTCATGGCATTACGGAGGCGATTTTCCTGAAGGATTACCTGAAAAAAACGGAGCCACCCATACCGGTATGTTTCTGAACTGGTGTATCGAAAGAAATTTTGTTTCCCAAGAATTTAAAGAAGATAGCGAAGAGCAAATTGAAAAATTAAAAAGAAGAGAAATCACCGGCGCAGAGTTTATCATTGATTCTATGGACGGAAAATTTTCAGAATTTGATTTGAATGATTTAGGAAATGCTTTTGCCAAAGATTATTACGTGGATGAAACCGATTTTGGGAATAAATTCAGTTCTTTTGCTACCGATTACATTAATCTTTTTGACAGTATTGCCGAAGAAAGTGATTTTGAATATGAAACTTTCTATCATATTGAAGACAGCTACGAAAACTATGACCTGATGAAACAGATTATTAATCATCGATTTGAGGAATGGAAAGAGTATAAAAGTCTGACCATGAATTAAACGCAAAATTTGTCATTCTGACGAAGGAAGAATCTCTATAAAATAGATTCTTCACTCCATTTCTGAACTTCGTTCGTAGACTTTCTGTCTATGTTCAGAATGACAAACCTTATTAAAAGTATTCACTAATCATGTTTTACCCAAATTAAATCATCGGTATTATAGCCAATTTTCTGAGCTTTTGCTAAAAATCTTTCTTTTATACTGTTAGGAATTTCTTTGTTTCGGGATAAAATCCAGATGTATTTTGTGCTGTTTCCCACGACCAAAGCATATTGATAATCGTCATCAATATCAATTACATTATAACCTGCCCAAATTGGTTTAAAAAATGAAACTTTTAGTCGTGCTTCAGACTTATCATTTACAAATCTCGCTTCACCAACTGACTCTTTCCATTCTTTTTTTACGTAATTATAACCTCTATTCTGGACTTTAATCGTTCCGTCGGAATTTAATGAATAATTTGCCGTTACGTTATCCATGTTTTTTTCGAATTTATAATCGAAACGTGCAATTTCATACCATTTTCCGAGATACTTGTCTGAATTAAAATTTGAGATAGCACTTGCTCCTTTCGGAATTCCGACCGAGCAAGAATTGAGAATAATGAGTCCTAAAATTCCTAAAGAAACCGGAATGGCAATTTTATGTAAGGTTTTCATAATACTATAATTTGTGTATGATGAAAATTCAAAAATGATGCCCTTTAATTTTGAACCATTCAGAATTATTAAGAAGTTCAGAATAATTAAGTTAAGCTTCGCTTTAAGCAAAATCTTTATAAAAATCTATTAGATTTATACTTAATAAAACTTAACAACTTAAATGTTCTTAATGGTTAAATAAATTTTTAGTTAAAAATCTTCAGAAATTGATCTTTAAAACTTCCTGAAACTTCAATTTCAGTATCGTCGGAAAGTGTTGCGGTTCCGCTTTTATGGTAAGATTTTACAAAAGTCGTGTTGATAATATGAGAACGATGAACACGGACGAATGGTTTTTCCAATAAGTCATCAAAATGCTTCAAAAACCGGCAAACCATTTTCTTGGAGCCATCTGTGAGATAAACCTGCGTAAAATTTCCATCCGCCTGAAGTCTGACAATATCTTCTGTTTTTACCACATCAAAACCCTGTAAAGTTGGAAGAATCAATTGTTGTTTCTCGGGTTTTAGCTTTAAATTTTCAAGCAGAATCTTATTTCGGTTGAGTTCTTCCTTCTTTTCAATGCTTTCTGCAACTTTATTAACCGCTAAAATCAATTCCTGAATATCAATAGGTTTTAAAATGTAGTAACTCGCCGATTTATTTAAAGCCTGAAGCGAATATTGTGAAAATGCCGTGATAAAAATGGTCTCGTAAGAAAATTCCTTGGTCGCTTCCAAAACATCGAAAGCATTTCCGAAAGGCATTTCAACATCCAGAAAAACGAGTTGTGGCTGTTTTTCAGCAATTAAGGGAACTGCCTCTTTGATATTTTCCGCTTCACCTAAAATCTCAATTTGCGGACAGTATTTAGTGAGATAGCTGCTTAGAACTTCTCTGGCAATTTTTTCGTCATCTATGATTACGGATTTTATTTTCATGCTTGAAAATTTAAGATTTAAAATTCAATATCTAAAATTGAAAACTAATGAATCAGTTTGTAAGTGATTTCGACAAAAACTCCCTGAGAAGTTGGTTTATCAGTGATTTTGCATTCAATATTCTGTTTGTAAAGATCATTTAGCAAAGCAATTCTCTCCAAAGTATTTTTCATTCCGCGACCTTTTCGGGTTTTTTGGTGTTCGGTTTTTTGTTTTTTGCTTTCTTCGATGCCGATTCCATTGTCTTCGATTGTGATTTTTAGATTTTCATACGATTTTTCGAATTTTAATTTTAAAAAACCTTTTGTTGTTCGATATCTTAAGCCGTGCCAAACTGCATTTTCGAGAAAAGGCTGTACCAACATTCCGGGAACTTTGAGGCTTTGGGTGTTTAAACTTTCATCCACTTCGATTTCATAGTCAAACTTATCAGCGAAACGTGTTTTTTCTAAAGCCAAATAATTCTGAAGCAAATCTAATTCCTGCTGAAACGGAATAAAATCTTCCGTAGAATTTTCCATCACACCACGCATGAGTTTCGAAAATTTGGTTAAATATTGATTGGCTTCCAGCTCGTTATTTGTGGCAATAAAATGATTGACAGAATTTAAGCTGTTAAAAATAAAATGTGGGTTCATCTCACGACGAAGCGACTGTAAGGCAATTTTTTTGTTTTTAATCTGAACTTTTTTGAGTGTTCTGAAAATGAAGAAAATTAAACCAATTAAAATAATTAAAGCCCCAATCAAACTGTAATTGAAAAGATTTTTCTTGCGAATGAGTTCATCTTTCAGCTTTTTTTCCTGCTCGAGCTGTTGAATTTTCTGCTCAGTATCTTCCAGAATTTTTTCATCAACGAGACTTTTATCTTTGGAAACCAAATCGGGTAATTTTCCAAGAAAATCTCTGTACAAACTGATGGATTCATTAATATTTTCGGAAACCTGATATAAGCTATCAAGTTTTCTTACGCTTTTCTGAGCTTCCAGAGTATGACCTTTCTCAAGTGCAATTCCGTAAGATTTTTTCAATAAATTAATCGCCTCTTTCGGATCATCTTTTTTGATATAAATATCTGCCAATTCCTGAATTTGTTCTACTTCTTTTTTTGAATTTTCTTTTACGAAATCCTCTTTCAGAACTTTCTTTTTTACTTCAATGGCTTTGTCGAAATTTTTATTTTCAACATACAAATCCGTCAGTTTTTGGTTGATGGCTAAAGCCTGTTGTGGAGCTTCTTCTTTTGAAATTTTATATGCTGTGTTCAGGTTTTCTTCAGCTTTCGGAATATTTTTATTTTCGATATTTACATCCGCCATTTGGCTGTAACCGGCCGCAAGATCTTCCTTATTATTTTCCTTTTCACTGATGGCAATATTACTTTGAATTGCTTCTGCTTTTTGGTTTACAGAAGGTGCTGTAACTCTTGAAGCATCATTAGAATTCATCTTTTTGCTTGCTTTCGAATAACCGATTTTCGAAGCACTTTCATAATTTGAAACGGCATCTTTTAGCTTATTCTGACTTTCCTGAGACTGAGCAAGCTTTCGGGTAACCTTCTCAAGATTCTTTTTGTCATTAAGCTTTTCGTAAATATTTTTTGATTTGATGAAATATTCTTCACTTTTCGGAAAATTTCCGATGTTGAAATAAGTTTCGCCAATATTATAATAAGAGTCGGCTTCGGCGGATTCGTTTTTAGTGTCAACTGCTTTTCTAAGTTTTGAAGATTCGGCTACAATTTCCTTTGTATCTCTGCTCTGCGAATGCAAAATATTCGCAGAAAACAAGAAAAGAATAAACGTAAAAAGCCCAATGAATTTCATAAAACAAAGATATACATATAATTGAAGTAGTAAAAACGATTCACCAAGTGAAAATTAACATTTACCAAGTTACCGAAGCCCAATCATTGACTAACTTTGAAAAAATTAAACTTATGAAATCAAAAATTTATCTCTTTATTATCTTAGTTTCCAGCATTCATCATTTTAATGCTCAGGAAAAGTCCATAGCCGAGAAACTTGTTCAGGAACAGGTTGAAGGTTATAACGCCAGAAATATTGAAGCTTTCGTAAAACCTTATGCAGAAGATGTTGAGTTGTATATGTTTCCTGATAAACTGATCAGCAAAGGCAAAGAAGCGATGAGAAAAGATTATTCTGAAATGTTTAAAAAACTCCCAGAACTTCACTGTGAAATTAAAAACAGAATTGTAAACGGCAACTTTATTATTGATCAGGAAAGCATTTCCGGAATGAGAAAAGGTGAAAAAGTCGTGGCTTCAGCAATCTATGAGATAAAGGATGGTAAAATTTCAAAGGTTTACTTTATTCCATAGTGTTTTTGAGGATAAAAACATCTAGCTGATTTTGGAGATTTTACAGATTCAATCTTTGGAAACAATCTGCCTTATCAATAAAAATCTGAGTGATTAATTTGAATAAAATTATAATGATAGGTAAGGCAATTCTTTTTAGAGTTGTCTTTTTTTTGTGCTTACCAAGTGAAGATTGATCTTCACCAAGTTTCCCGGATTTTACCTCCATGATAAAATTAAGTTTGCAGTCTAATTTAAACTTAATTCTCATGAAAAATTTATCTTTTTTAGCGGCTGCTGTGTTATTATTTTCTGCTTCTCAGATTAGTGCTCAAACCAAATTGATCTCCTATAAAAGTCATAGCGGAGATATGAAATACTTTGAAAAAAGTATTGTAGAAAATTCTTATAATACCAATTATTCTAATCTTGGGATGAAACCAGAAAGGTATGTAACCAACTCAAAATTGGACAGTGTGATTATCATTGACGATGAGAAAAGTGTGATTGTAACTTCGAATGTTTGTAAAAACACAATTCTTAATATTACTGAAAAATGGAAACCCGGAAGAGATACCGTTTATAATCATCAGGTTTTTTCTGATAAAAACATAGAAAGTATGAAAAAAACGCTTAAAGAAACGTACAATTTTCAAAACGACATCGACAGTACCGTTTTTCTAAAATATGACAAAAAAACCAAAGCATATAAACCTATTTCCACAAAAAGAAAAATCAAAACTGCTGAAGTGAAAAGTTCTACATCAATAGAAGAACTGATGTATCTTTTTGTACTGACAATTGCTGTTTTTGCTTCTCTATTTATTTACAGAAAAAATCGCTAAAAAAATTTCCGTGGAATCTAAATCAATGTTTTTCAGAAGGATTGCTGTTTTTTTCGGTGTCTTTTTTATTCAGTTATTCTGTTTTTTCCTTTGAGTTTCCTGAATGATTTTCAACTGAAAATTACGCATTTCCTATTTGGAGATTTCACTCAATGTATTTTGGAAAATCTATTTAATAAAAAAAACACCAGATTAGATTATAGTTCGGATAGTTATTCGATGTTGGTTTTAATCATCATCTTATTATTTTCTTCGTTAATTTTCTGTTTCATCATTAATCAAAAATGGACTAAAAATTTTTTAACAGTAACAGAATATGTTTGTGTCTCTTATATTTTTATTATTCTGATTAAATACGGTTTGGATAAAATTTTTCAAGCTCAGTTTCCCGCACCTGAACCGAATATTCTTTTTACAAGATTTGGAAATTTAGATAAGGATATTTTATTTTGGAGTACAATTGGAACTTCTAAAATGTACAACATTATTAAAGGTTCAATTGAGATTTTTTCAGGAGTTCTGTTGCTATTTAAACGGTCTCGGTTTTTAGGATTATTAATAGCAATGATTTGTTTTAGTCAAATATTAATCATCAATATCAGTTTTGATATTTCTGTGAAATTCTTTTCAGTGATTTTACTTTTGATGAATATTTTTCTGCTAAGAAAAAACGGATGGGAATTCATTTTGAAAATTTTAAGTATTCCAAACAAAAACTATTTTGACAAAAAATCATTTCTGCCTTATAAAACTTTCTTTAAAATTTTAATTATCGGAATTGTATTGGTGAAAATAGGAACACCGTATTTAAATAATGAAAAAGAAAATAATCAAATAAAATTTACAGGTGTTTATGAAGTGACTTCCTCAAAAAATCCGTATCAATATGTATTTTTTCACAAAGATCAATATTTGATTTTCATGGAAAAATCTTCGGAAAAGATGACTGCATTTCATTATGATGTTTCTTTTGATAACCTAATCATCCTCGAAGATTACAAAAGTCATATCTCAAAGCATTTATTAATAAAAAATGAAGACAATTCTATTGCTCTTACTTTTAAGAATCAGACCATTCATGCAAAACCCATTCAATATCAAAAAATGAATGCATTGCAGGATACGTTTCATTTTTTTGTTGATTGAACTTTATTTACCAAGTGAAAACCCTTTTTTACCAAGTTTTCAAAAACCCAGTTTCTAAGTGCAGTAATTTTACTTTAGAAATTTAAAATAAACAATTATGAAACTGAAACACCTTTTATTAGTAGGAATTTTTGCAGCAGCGAGCGTAGTGAATGCGCAGGAAATTAAAAAAAATGCAATTGAAGTAACGGGAGTTGCCGAAATGGAAGTAGAACCGGACGAAATCATTTTCAACATCGGAATAAAAGCCGACAATAAAAATCAATTGGCAGACAGCGAAAAACTTTTATTTGAAACCCTGAAAAATAACGGCGTAAAAAATGAAGACATCAAATTCAAATCGATGTATCAGAATTTGTATTCTAAAACAACAAAGTTTACCAAGAGTTTTCAGTTTAAAGTCAATGCAAAAACCAATGTGAGTAAGCTTTTTGAAGAACTCAATCAGAAGTGGGTAAGCAATCTGAATATCGCTGAAATTAAAAACACAAAAATTGCAGATTTCAGAAAAACGGTAAAAATAAATGCACTAAAAGCAGCGAAAGAAAAAGCAGATTATCTTTTGGGAAGCATCAACAAAAAAACAGGAGATGCGATGGAAATCACAGAAATTGAAGATTATATGAGTGATTCTGTTCTTCCCGTTGCGTACAGAAGCAAAATGGCCAATGTACAACTGGAAGCAGCCGATCAAAGCATCGATTATTCTTTCGATAATATCGAAAATATCAAGCTGAAATACAGCATCAAAACAAAATACGAGATTCTTTAATGCTGCCTAAATTTTTACCGCAAAAGAGTCAAAAGAAATTATTGAAAAAGAGATTTCAAAAGTTGACAAAATGTAGAAACTCCATTTGCAAATGATTTTGTAAACTTTTGAACAGCTAAAACCGAATTAATCTTTTGTAACTTTTGCGGTAAAACCACATACATCGACAGTCAGAAATGGCTGTCTTTTTTTTATTTCAAAAACTTCCACCAAGTGAAAACCTCAGTTTACCAAGTCTTCAAAATCCCGTTTTAAAATCAGGGTAATTTTACTGTAGAACTTTAAATAATAAACAATGCGACACTACATTTTAATCCTTATTTTTTCGCTTTCGTTTTTTAAATCTCAGGAAATTAAAAAAGAAATCGATGTGAAACAGGCCACTGTATTTCTGCAGGGAGCCAAAGTTTTCGGAAGCACGAATGTAAATCTCCAAAAAGGAAGAAACACTGTAAAAATCATCAATCTTCCGAATGATGTGGATGAAAATACCTATAAAATCAATCTTGAAAAAAATACAACGCTTTTATCCATCACCCCACAAAACAATTTTTTGAAAAATGATGAAATGACCGATGGAGAAAAGAAACTGGATGATGAAAGAAAAAAATTTCAGAGACAGGTGAATTTATTAAATATTCAGATTAAAAATCTGACGGGCGAACAAAATATCATTAATGATAATCTTAAAGTTTCAACCAACGATAAATCGACTCCGCAGGAACAGCTTATTAAATTGACAGAATTTTACAGAAAAAGAATGCTTGAAATCGACAATCAGGTTTTTCTTCTCAACGAACAAAAATCTGTTCTAGATGAAAGTATTACTAAAATCAACAAACAATTCTCTGAAGAACAAACCAACAAAAACAACAACAGAAAAGAGCTGATTCTTGAAATTCTTGCCGATAACGAAATGAATCTGAATCTTGGAGTGAGCTATATTGTTTCCAATGCAGGCTGGGTTCCTTCTTATGATTTGAGAGCACAGTCGACGAAAAAACCTTTAGAAATTGTTTATAAAGGAAAAATCTACCAAAAAACCGGACAAGACTGGAACAATATCAAACTTTTTGTTTCCACTTACAGACCTTCTTATAATCAAAACCGTCCGATTTTATCACCACTTTACGTTGCAGAATATACCGCTTACAATAATGAAGATGTGAAAGTTGGATATATGCAAAAAGCAAAAGCTGAAATATCTAATTCTTATCAGATGAGAGCAGAAGTTGCAGCACAAAGTCAGATTCCTGTGGCAACGGTTTCGGATAATCAGATGAATGTTTTGTATGAACTGAATTATAATCAAACCATTGTGAGCCAGGAAAAAGAGCAATATGTGATTTTAGATAAGAAAAATGTAGAATCTACTTATAAATATCACACGGTTCCGAAGCTTAACAATCAGGTTTTCTTAATGGCTATTGTGAAAAACTGGCAAAATTTAAATCTAATTTCAGGCGAAGCGAATATTTATTTTGAAGATAATTATATCGGAAAAACCAATATTACAAGCAATTATGTAAAAGACGAATTCCCGATTTCACTTGGCATTGATGAAAGAATTGTGGTAAAACGCATTAAAATAGAAGATAAAACCGCTCAAAAATCACTCAGTTCCAATAAACTGGAAACAGAATCTTACGAAATATCCATCAGAAATAATACGAAAGAAAATATCGAACTGGAAATTTTAGACCAGATTCCGTTAAGTGAAAACCAGAAAATCACAGTTAAAACATTAAATATTGGTAACGGAGAATACGATGATAAAACCGGAAGCATTCTTTGGAACAGAAAAATTTCCAGCGGAGCATCAGAAAAAATCAACTTCTCTTATGAACTGAAATATCCGAAAGAAATGCAGATTCAGTATTACAGTAGGTAGTTTCGGGATTCGGGATGCGAGGTTCGGGTTTTCAAGATTCAAGATTCAAGATTAAAGATTAAAGATTAAAGATTCAATATTTAAAATTAAGTGATAACACGAATCTCGCAACACGTAACTCGTAACTCGTAACTCGTAACTCGTAACTCATAACAAAAAATAAAATCATTAAAACAAAACAATATGAACACTTTAAAATTAATTACAGTTAGCTTAAGTATCGCAGCATTTTTAAGCGCAGAAAAAACATCAGGAATTAGTTGCAGTAAAAGTCCGGATGATAGACGGGTTCTTGAAAGCAATGTTTCTGAAAAACCGATGGAAGTTTCAAAAGATAATAAAATCCAAGTTGCGTTGCTTTTGGATACTTCCAACAGTATGGACGGATTGATCGATCAGGCAAAATCAAGACTCTGGAATATCGTTAATACCTTGACCACTTTAAAGTATAACGGGAAAGCACCACAAGTGGAAATTGCACTTTACGAATACGGAAATGACGGATTGCAGGACGAAAATTATATCAGACAGGTTACTCCACTTACGCAGGATCTCGATTTGGTTTCGGAAAAATTATTCGCTTTAAAAACCAATGGCGGAAATGAATATTGCGGAGCAGCCATTCGTGATGCATCAACAAACCTGAAATGGGATGGAAACGAAAAAAGCATGAAGCTGATTTATATTGCGGGAAACGAACCGTTTGATCAGGGAAGAATCAGCTATAAAGATGTGATTTCTAAGGCTAAAACCAAAAATATTTACACCAACACCATTTTCTGCGGAAGCCGTGAAGAAGGTATTCAGTCACATTGGCAAAACGGAGCGACCTTAGGAGACGGAAAATTCTTTAATATCGACAGCGACCAAAAAGTAATTTATATTGAAACGCCTTATGATATCAAGATTTCACAGTACAATTCTCAATTAAATGACACTTACATTTCTTATGGAAGTCGTGGTTCTGAAATGAAAAACAAACAAACCGTTCAGGATATTAATGCAGAATCTTTATCAGCGTCAAATGCTGTGGAAAGAGCAGTGAGCAAATCAAAGAAAAATGCTTACAAAAATGATCATTGGGATTTGGTTGACCGTGCTGAAAAAGATAAAGCCTACATTTCATCAATGAAAGAGGAAGAATTGCCTTCAGAATTAAAAGGAAAAAGCAAAGCCGAAATCACCAAAATTGTGGCTCAAAAATCTGCAGTCCGGGAAAAAATTCAGAAAGAAATTGAAGTTTTAGCCAAAAAACGTCAGGAATTCATTGATGCTGAAACCAAAAAACGTGGAAATTCTGATGCCGATGATTTAGGAAAAGCCATTGAAAAATCGATTGCGGAGATTGCGAAGAAAAATGGATACGGGTTTTAATTTGAAATTTGAAATTTGAAGTTTGAGATTTGAAATTCAAGATTTAAGATTTATGATTCAAAATTTTTAGTCCTGAAAGGACGGTCTTTTACAGGATAGGATGAAGTCCTATCAATAATAAATAAAGGAATTGGTCTCAAACATCAATTCCATACATGATTAAAATCTTCGGATTGATGTGGATGTTAGTATTGTTTATTTTGTTTCGGGCTCGTCTTCGCCGACCCCGAAACTTTTCAATTTGTATTTTTAAAAAATAAAATTCAAATCATCTACCAAATTTAAAATATTCCGAAAGTTTATGTTCTTCATTTTTCATAAATGCTGAAGCCATCTCCATTCCGGTAACCGAAAAAGTTATTCCATTTCCGCCAAAACCTAAAACAAAATAAGAGTTTTTAAAATTCTCGTGAGTTCCGATGTACGGAAGTCCGTCTTTTGTTTCCCCGAAAGTTCCTGCCCAGACAAAATCGGTGTAAAAATGATAATCGGGCTGTATTCGTTTTAAATGTCGGCGAATTTCTTTTTCCTTTTTATCTAAAATAGCATCACGTTGTTCAGCATCGTAAAAATCTTCATCTCCACCGCCGATCAAAAGTCTTTCATCATCGGTAGAACGCATATAAATATAAGGTTTATCAGTATTCCAGACGAGTGTATGTTCTATATTTTTAAACTTTTCTTTATCGATTTCAGACACAATTGCATAGGTACTTTTAAGGTTGACAAAATTTTCTTTGATCATCATTTTACTTTCGTATCCTACACAGTAAATAATTTTTTTCGCTTTAATACTAAAACCATTGGTCGCTAAAGCCAGGTTGTAGTCACGTAAATATTTCACAGACTTCATTTCGGTTTTATCAAAAACTTTTAAACCTTTAGCAACATTAAACCTCAACAATTCATGAGCAAATTTAAAAGCATCAATACTTGCACCCTGTTTTGATAAAATTCCGCCATAGGTATTCTGAAAACTGAATCTTTCCTCAATATCTTCAGTTCCAAGCCAAGCTACGTCAAAACCTGCTTTCTTTCTCGCTTCATACTCTTTTTCAAGCCAGATGGCATCTTTCTTTTTTGAAGCAAAATAAAGTGATTGCTTTCTCTTAAAACCTGAACGGGATTTAATTTCTTTTGTTAGTTTTGAAATCGTATCAATTGATTTTGAACACGCTTTATAGCTTTCTACTGCACCTTTTTCACCAATGAGCTCAATTAATTCATAAAGCGGAACATCAATTTCGTATTGCAGCATTGAGGTTGTTGCAGAAGTACTTCCGTTGCAGACTTCCCTTTTATCAATTAAAATTGTTTGGTATCCGTCTTTTATCATTTGATGGGCAATTAAACTTCCGGTAATCCCGCCACCGATGATGAGAACGTCACATTCTTCATCATTTTTAAGGGACGGATAGGAAGCAACCAGCCCATTTTTCAAAAGCCAGAAAGGTTCGTTAGATTTCAGGTCCATAGAAATTATTTTTCAAAATCTTATCAAGAATTGCGCCTTTAGTACTACAATTATACATTTATGGTTTAATTATTGATAAATTAATTTCACCAAAATCATTTAAAATATAAATTATGATAACGATTATTAATGACGCTCCTGAAAATGTAGCGGCATTCAATGCAACAGGTGATGTGACAAAGGAAGATTTTGAAAATCTTGTAATTCCCTATGTTAAAAGTAAAATAGAACAGTTTAATGAATTGAATTACTTATTGTATCTCGATACAGATTTGAGTAATTTTACAATGGGAGCATGGCTTCAGGATGTTTTTTTAGGGATAAAGAATCTCACCAAATGGAACCGCTGTGCTATTGTAACCGATAAAGAAGGAGTTCAGCATTTCACTGATATTTTCAGTGTATTAATGCCCGGAGAATTTAAATCTTTTCCAAAAGAAAATCTTGATAATGCTTTGTACTGGTGCGAAAACGGTAACGAAGTTGAAAGTTAGTTAGCAAAAAAAAGAGAAGCAACTGCTTCTCTTTTTTTATTTATCACACGGAATGCACTCTACAGAAACATCTTTTTGCGAAGTTTGTACTGAACGGTAGAGATACATATACCGAATGCTTATTATTAATCCAATTAACGTCATAAAAACACCGACTAATGACGGATAATTGTATGAAAATCCGCTTTCCAAAGGAATTCCTCCCAAAAATGCTCCCATTGCATTGGCAATATTAAATGCAGCCTGCATAAAAGCTGCCGCCATCATTTCGCTTTTCGGAGCTGCCTTCATCATCATAATATTAATTGGGGCTGCAACAGACATTGATAATGCGCCGCAGATAAACGTTAATCCTAAAGAAATATATTGATATTCTGACAGGAAAAATACGCCAGCCAAAGAAACCAACATTAGGGTAAGCAATAAAATACAGGTTTTTTCCGGACTTAATCGGTCTGACAAGTATCCGCCGACAAGATTCCCGACTACCATTCCCGCACCGGCAAGAATCATTACATACGCCATGTTACTTTCTGCAATTCCTGATACAACTGTCATTAAAGGTGTGATATAACTAAACCAAGTGAAAAGTCCCCCAAAACCGATTGCCGTAATCGCCAAAACCAACAGTGCCTGTTTTCTTTTTAAAAATTTAATTTCTTCTTTAAAGCGGGTATCCTGATTCGCTTCCATTTGCGGAAGCCAAAGTTTTAAGAATAATAAGGCAAGCAACCCTATTGCTGCAACAATTGCGAAGTACCATCGCCAGTGAAATTCATGACCGATATAAGTTACTAATGGAACCATAGCAAGATTAGCAACAGTCAATCCCGTAAACATCAAGGAGATATAAAATGCTGCTTTGCCTTTTGCCGCCATTCTCGTTGCCACGACCGTTCCTACTCCGAAGAAAGCTCCATGCGGAAGTCCTGAAAGAAAACGGATTATCATCATCGACGTATAATCGGGCATTATTGCTGAAAGTGCATTAAATAATGTGAATATCACCATCAATACCATCAACACTTTTTTTGGTGGAAATTTAACCGAATATCCAATTAAAATCGGTGCTCCCACAACGACTCCAAAAGCATAAGCCGAAATCAGATGTCCCGCTTCAGGAATACTGATTTGTAAACTTCTCGCTAAATCAGGAAGCAATCCCATAATGGTAAATTCTGTTGTTCCGATTCCCAAACCACCGATAGCCAGGGGAATTATTCTCTTATCAATCTGCATTATTTCTTAATTTATAAAAATCCTTTGCTGCAACTTTCATTGCTTCACTTGAAGTTGCAAAATTCGGTTTTAAAATTCAGCTGAACTTTAACAAAAATGACATAAATTTGCTCTCTATTAACTTTTTTAATTCAATTTAAACAAAATATTAATCAAAATAGAACAATGAAAATACAGAAAGAACTCATTCAGTTTGAAGAAGGCAAGTCTTTTAAGCTTTTTTCACCTTCATTAAAAGACTGTTTTTTCTGGCATTATCACCCTGAAATAGAGCTTGTGTATGTAGAAGCCTGCAAAGGAATCCGTCATGTCGGCAAAAATATTTCTGATTTTAAAGACAGCGAACTTTTATTGATTGGTTCAAATGTTCCGCACCTTAATTTTGATTATAAAATTCAGACAGAATGCAGGCAACTGGTTTTACAGATGAGGGAAAACTTTCTCCAGGAGCTTATTTTTCCAATTCCGGAATTTGATAATATTAAAAAGTTGTTGGAGCGCTCTTATCTCGGACTGTCTTTTTCAGGAGAAACAAAAGCTATTGTTGTAGAAAAACTTCATCAGATTAAAAATGAAAATTCGTTCAACTCCTTTATGGGTTTAATTGAGATTTTGCAGATTCTTGCAGGCTCAAATGAAATTAAAGAACTTAATTCTGAAGACACCAGAATAAAGTGGTTTTTGAATGATAAAATCAGAATGGGAACCATTTATGATTATATTCATGAAAATTATGATAAAAGTCCGAATGTAAATATTATTGCTGAAAATGTAAATTTGAGTACACCTGCTTTTTGTCGATATTTTAAAAAGCAAACGAATATGACTTTTACAGATTTTGTGAATAATTACAGACTTAATCAGGCAAAATTATTGCTTCTTCAAAATGAATGCGTGACGGATGTTTGCTTTCAAGTAGGTTTTGAAAGTCTTTCTTACTTCAACAAATTATTTAAAAAATATATTGGTGAAACACCTTCTGCTTTTAAGAAAAAACATTTGAGTAAGGTTGAATAATTTATTTTTTTCGCAGATTTAGCAGATTACGCAGATTTTCTTTGATTTTAAAATATAACGCAAACATCTGCGTAATCTGTAAAATCTGCGAGATATTTATATACTTTATTTATTAACCGAGATTGCTTCATCGAGTCTCTATCTGCCATGACACAAAAAAATCGCTCCAAAAAATTTGAAGCGATCTATATTTTAGTGAATATGTTTTTCTGCGTGATAAGAACTTCTTACCAAAGGCGAGCTTTCAACGTGTCGGAAACCTAAGCTTCTTGCAAAATCCCCAAATTCATCAAACTCTTCAGGAGTAATAAATTTCTTTACAGGAAGATGTTTTTTCGTCGGCTGTAAATATTGGCCTAAAGTAATTACATCAACATTGGCGTTTCTAATGTCTTCAATAGTCTGAAAAACTTCATGTTTTTCTTCACCTAAACCAAGCATTACACCAGTTTTTGTTCTTCTTTGTCCTGCCTCTTTAAGATATCTCAAAACTTCAAGGCTTCTTTCATATTTTGCCTGAATTCTCACTTCTCTCGTTAAACGTTTTACCGTTTCCATATTGTGAGAAATTACTTCCGGAGCTACATCAACTAATCTGTCAAGGTGTTTTGTTATTCCCTGGAAATCCGGAATTAGCGTTTCCATTGTTGTTCCCGGAGAAATTCTTCTTACCGCATTTACAGTTTCACCCCAAAGAATAGAACCCATATCTTTTAAATCATCGCGGTCAACAGAAGTTAAAACAGCATGTTTGATTTTCATTAATTTAATCGAACGTGCTACTTTTTCCGGTTCATCCCAATTCACATCCATTGGTTTTCCGGTTTTTACACCACAAAATCCACAGCTTCTTGTACAGATATTTCCTAAAATCATGAAAGTTGCTGTTCCTTCTCCCCAACATTCACCCATATTCGGGCAGCTTCCGCTTTGGCAAATTGTATTTAATTTATATTTATCAACCAAAGATCTCAATTCTCTGTAGTTCTTTCCGGTAGGAAGTTTTACACGAATCCATTTTGGTTTCTGAACGGTAGTATCCTGAACTAAATTCTCCATTTATTTCTAAAATTGACTTCAAAGTTAGTGAATTTTTTATCGAAACAATCAAAGACACAGATTGATGAAACGTATAATTTTGTATTTTTAAATACCATTTTAAAATTTTATGAAAAACACATTTTGCTTTCTATCAATTATTTTCAGCATATTATGTTTTGGTCAGAAAGAATTTCAACCTAAAAACTCTACTATTAACAAAACTGCTGATGGTGATTTAGACGGAGATAAAATTCCCGAAAAAGTAATTGTTTATGACATTCATACTAATGATGATTCGGGAGATATTCGTGAAATTCAGGTTTTGAAGAAAGTTAATAATAAATGGAAAATTTTAGAAAAATCAAGAAATGCAATTTTGGGAAGTGAAGATGGCGGAGTTATGGGTGATCCTTTTCTGTATTGTAAAATCGAAAAAGGCATTTTAATTATAAACCATTACGGTGGGAGCAGCTGGAAATGGGGTTTTACAGACAAATATAGATTTCAAAACGGGAATTTTGAATTAATTGGACACTTTTCAGAAGGTGGAAGACCGGGAGATTATTGGGTAACGACAGACTTTAATCTATCAACCGGAAAGATTGTTTATAAAAAGGAAGTTCAAAACACAACTATTCCCGAAAATGGAAGGTCTGAAAATGAAACTTACATTAAAAAAGGAGTAAAAATTAGTCTAAAAAATAGAAATGCAACCAATTCAAAACTTAAATTTAAGCTTCCAAAAACAAAAAAAGAGGTTTACATTTAGATATTATCTTCAAACTCATTATTCTTCAACAACTCAGCTAAAACTTTTTTAGCACGCATCACACGAACTTTCGTATTCGCAACTGAGATTCCCAATTCTTCAGCAATTTCCTTAATGCTTTTTTCCTCGAAAAATCTCAATCGGATAATATCCTGATAATTGGCATCTAAAGATTCAATGGTTTTTATGATTTTCTTTTGCTCTTCTTCAGAAATCATCAGTTCTTCTGGAGATTTTGCAAACTGATTTTTTACTTCGTCCAAGTTTTCCGTCGGATCTTGGTTTTCCCTTGATTTTCTTCGCCAAAAATCAATAATTGTATTTTGAGCAATCGTTAAAATCCATGTTTTAAACTGAAAATGCGGGTCATACATATCCAGTTTAGACAAAACCTTTGAAAAAACATTCACCGTGATTTCGTCCGCATCATTTTCGTCACGAACTTTTTTCATCACAAAAGAGAAAACATCCACCCAAAAAACATTGATGAGTTTTGTCTGTGCTTTCTGGTCTTTTTCCTTTGCATTTTGGATAAGAGGAAATAATAGCTCGTCTTTCATTATTAACAAATATAATAATAATTGCGGGAAGTTGGAAGATGGATGCTGGAAGTTTACAACTTTGAAAATAAACTATGACCGAATAATCTTGGATCTCGAACTTTGAATTTTGAATTTTAAACTCGAAACCGCAACTCGCAACCCGATTCAGAACTCGCACGAAATTATTATCTTTGCACCTTAAATTTTAAACTGAAAAAAATAATGAATTCCTTTATTGAAGAATTAAAATGGCGCGGTCTTTTTGCAGATATGATGCCCGGAACAGACGAACAACTGAATAAGGAAATGACAACTGCCTATATCGGTTTCGATCCTACCGCAGATTCTTTGCACATTGGTAGTCTTATTCAGATTAAAATTTTAGCTCATTTTCAGCAGCACGGTCACAAACCCATCGCTTTGGTGGGAGGTGCAACAGGGATGATTGGTGATCCTTCAGGAAAATCTGCAGAAAGAAATCTTTTGGATGAAGCAACACTTTTGCATTATGTTGATTGCCTGAAAAATCAGCTTTCCAGATTTTTGGATTTTTCAGGAAGTGGAGAAAATAAAGCTGAATTGGTAAACAATTACGACTGGATGAAAAATATTTCTTTCCTTGATTTTGCAAAAAATGTCGGGAAAAATATCACTGTAAATTATATGATGGCGAAAGATTCGGTGAAGAAAAGATTCTCAGGAGAATCAGGAGCTGATGGAATGAGTTTTACAGAGTTCACTTACCAGTTGATTCAGGGTTATGACTTTTTACATTTATACCAAAATAACAATGTAAAACTTCAGATGGGTGGTTCCGATCAATGGGGAAATATCACAACGGGTACAGAACTAATTCGTAGAAAAGCGCAGGGAGAAGCTTTTGCATTAACCGTTCCGTTGATTACAAAAGCAGACGGTTCAAAATTTGGAAAATCTGAAAGCGGAGAAAATTACTGGTTAGACAAAAAGAAAACTTCACCTTATAAATTCTATCAATTCTGGTTGAATGCAACCGATGATGATGCTGAAAGATTTATTAAATTCTATACTTTCTTAGGAAAAGAAGAAATTGAAGCATTAATTGAAGATCACAAAACTGCTCCACACGAAAGAAAACTTCAGAAAAAACTGGCTGAAGAAGTTACGGTTTGGGTTCATGGAAAAGAAGAATATGAAAAAGCGTTGAAGGCTTCTGAAATTTTATTCGGTCGTTCTACCGCAGAAGATTTGGTAAGCCTTGATGAAGAAACTTTCCTTGATATTTTTGACGGAGTTCCGCAGAAAGAAGTTGCAAAAGCAGATGTTTTAGGAATTAATATCGTTGATTTACTTTCAGAAAAATCAGGATTTCTAAAGTCTAAAAGTGAGGCAACAAGAGAATTGAAAGGAAATGCAATCTCAGTAAACAAAGAAAAAGTAAACGAAGTTTATACCGCAAACGAAAGCGATTTGATTGACGGTAAATTCTTACTATTACAAAAAGGAAAGAAAAATTATTTTATTGTAAAAGCAATTTAATCTTAAATATATAAAGAATCCGATTCATTTTTTGAATTGGATTCTTTATATATCCATGTGATAATTTTTTAGAATGTATAGCTTGTTGAAGCTGATAAAACCTGACCGCTTGTGACGCTTTCTTTTTTAAGCTCACCGTCTACAAAGATCTGAACTTTTAAAGTTGAAGTAGCATCAACTCCTGTTGCATTAACCACAATATTAGAATTGTAAACTACGCCCTCCGTGTTGATTTCAGGGCTACTCCAAGTCGCTCCGCTTAAACCGTTTACCGTAATAGGATTTCCGTCGATACCATAAACAGCTTTAGTGATATTAACTCCCGACGATGCTTCTGCTTTGAAAACTATTTTTTTTCTCTTAACATCTTCAGAAGTATCATCATTATCTTTGCGACAAGATTCAACAAAACTTAAAACCATAACCGTAATTACAGCAACAAATAATCCTTTAAACAGCTGATTTAATTTTATTTTTTTCATAATTTATTTTTGTTAATCTCATCCGGAATCTCTTCACTGAGCATCCGCAGGAATATGATAGACTAGAATTCTGTCAATCGTCAAATTTAAAAAAAATATTCTACCTTGTTTCAGGTATTTTCCAATTCATTCAGCAATAAAAAAAATCCGACTCGAGATTGAGCCGGATTTCTTTTCATCATCAGTTTAATTTTTAGAATGTATATGCTGCAGATGCCGACAAATATTGTCCGCTTGAAGTACCTTCTTTTTTAAGTTCGCCGTCTACCCAGATCTGAACCTTCAAAGTAGATGAAGCACTTGCTCCGATAGCGTTTACTGCCACATTTGCACTCATTGCTCCGGCTTCAGAAGTAATTTCCGGGCTTGACCATGTGGTACCGCTTAAGCTTGTTGCAGTGGTAGGGTTTCCGTCGATTCCATAAACAGCAATCTCAATATTACTTCCAGCAGATGCTTCCGCTTTGAAAACCACTTTGTGACTTTTTTTTGTTCCCGGAACATTGTCATCGTCATCATTGCTACATGATGTTACAAAGCCAAAAATCAATGCTGCCATCACCACTACAAATGATCCTTTCAAAACGTTTTTCAATTTCATTTTTTTCATAATTTCTCTTGTTAAATATTACTGTTATTTTAGATTCCGTAATCTCTTTGATTTAGTACCTGCAAAACTATGTTTGTCTGAAGCCGTAATCAATCCTTAGAATTAAGTAAAATTTCCTACCCGTTTTTAGGTATTTTTTCGTGTAAATTTTATCACTAAATTGTGGAGTTTTATTTTCAATAATGAAATTGATATAATGAAGAATCACCTCATCACCATTTGTATTTTTTTATCTCTTTGTTTACATTCACAGCAACTTATCCCGCTTAACGAAAAGGCTTATTCAGACAGTCTGAAAAATGTTGTCAACAGCAAAACTGATAACCAATCAAAAGCAACATCATATTTCTTGCTTTCAAGCTTTTACAGAAATACCGATTCACTTGTAAGTAAAAATTATTTACAAAAAGCAAATGCTTTAATTTTAAAAACCCCTTTAAACCAAGCGAAATATCATTATTATGAAGGGCAATATTTTTTAGAACGAAACAAAGAAAAAGCGGCACTCTCTTTTCAAAAAGCCATACAGGAATTTTCTAAAATTAAAACTAAAGAAGCCGACTTCTATATCGCTTCGTCATGGTACAACTATGGAGTTACCCAGAAAAACAAAGAAGGTTACCCTTTCCTGGTGAAAATTTTAGTTGAAAAAAGTATTCCGCAAGTTGAAAAATATAAAAATCACAAAACTTTAGGCCAGCTTTATTCTCAACTTGCTATCATTCTTACCTACAATGCTGAATTTGAAAAAGCTTTTGAATACAATACAAAATCCATTAAACTCTTAGAAAAAAATGCACCTCATTCGCCAGAATTATTTTTTGCTTATTTAAATACCGCAAGTAATTTCTGTTATCAGGCAAAAGGTGACGAAGCAAAAAAGTTTTTAGATAAAGCCGAAAAACTGATCCAGCCTTATCCCGAATCTTCTTCTAATGCTTCTTTTTATTACGGAAAAACACTTTATTTTATTACCAAACAAAAGAATGAAGAAGCACTTCCGATGATTGAAAAAGGGTTGATTTATGCTAAAAAATCGAATCAGAATCTTTTGACACAGATGTTTTATCTCAATAAATATGACATTTTGAGAAAACAAAACAAACTGAATGAAGCAAAAAAAGTTTTGGAAGATATTCTTTCGGAAAAGACCTTGATTATTGATGCAAATAACAGGAAAACGTTTTATAATCAGCTTTCAAGTCTTAATGAACAAATGGGAAATCTTCCTGAAGCTTTGCTTTGGGAAAAGAAATATTCTAAATTAAGTGACAGTTTAAATGCTGAAAATGTAAAAATTGAACTCAATAAACTGGAAACCAAATTCAGAACTGCAGAAAAACAAAAAGAAATTGCCAATCTGAATGCTGAAAAGGCGGAAAAAGAATTAGAAATTAACAAGAAAAACCAATATTTATGGATATTTGGTTTTGCAACATTATTTCTTATCATTTTAATGATTTTCATTTATTTTTACACTAAAAAATTAGCCAAGCAAAAGGAAATCAACCACAATCAAAAGCTAAAGGAAATTGCACAACAGGAAGAATTAAAAATCACAAAAGCAATTCTTGAAGGCGAAGAAAAAGAAAGAGAAAGAGTTGGAAAAGATCTTCACGACGGACTTGGCGGAATGCTTGCAGGAGTAAAAATTAATTTTTCGGCTTGGGCTTCGCAAAATTTAGAAACAAAAAGCAAAGAAAACTTCAATGAAATTCTTAATAAACTTGATAATTCTGTTTCTGAGCTGAGAAATATTTCGAGAAATCTCATGCCGGAATCACTGCTAAAATTCGGTCTGGAAACCGCCTTGAAAGATTTATGCGAATTTTACACCCGAAAAGACCTGTATATTGATTTTCAGGCAATCGACATCAATCCTGAACTTCCTTTGGCTATTCAGATCAATATTTTTAGAATCGTACAGGAAATTTTAGCCAATGCCGTGAAACATGCAGAAGCTGAAAATATATTGTTGCAATGTTCCCAATCGAATGATATTTTTATGATTACTATTGAGGATGACGGCAAAGGTTTTGATGAAGATTCTTATTCGAAGACAAAAAGTATGGGACTTCATAATTTACAAACCCGTGTCGATTATTTAAAAGGAAAAATGGAAATCAATTCAGACCATGAAGGAACGTCAATTAATATAGAACTCAACACCCATGCAATCTCATAAAATAAATATTGTTATTGTAGACGACCATCCTATTGTCATTGAAGGACTGAAAATTATGTTGTCTGACAAACCCTTCTTTCATATTTCTGAAACTTTCACCCACGGTTCCGAAGTGATAAGCTTTGTGAAAAACAATGAGGTTGATATTCTTTTGCTCGATATTTCGCTTCCCGACATCAGCGGAATACAATTGTGTGAAGACATCAAGAAAATTTCTCCCGATACTTCTGTGATTATGTTCAGCAACCGATCGGAACGAAGCATTATTATGCAGTGTATTCAAAACGGAGCAAGTGGTTACTTATTGAAAAATGTTTCCTTAGGAGAATTGATGGACTGTTTTCAGGGCGCGCTTTCCGGAAATATTGTTTTTTGCAATGAAACTAAAAATATCATCAGCAAACCTTCACCTCAGGAATTAACCTCTACTCCACGCCTCACAAAAAGGGAAAAACAGATTCTTCAGTTTTTAGCCAAAGGAAAAACAAGCAATGAGATTGCGAATGAACTTTGTTTAAGTCCGTTGACTGTTGACACGCACCGTAAAAATCTGCTCAATAAGTTTAGTGCAAAAAACTCTGCTGAACTTGTGAATATAGCGATACAGCAGAATATGATTTTGGAATAAAAAAACCTCCGAAAACATCCGGAGGTTTCTAAGAAAAATTAGTGCATGGCTTCACTCAGATCTATTTTCTCTTTGCTTTTTCTTTCTCTCACAAACAAGATGAAAGGTATACAAACGAGAAACGCAATCCCGAGATAAAGAAATACATCCATATAAGAAAGTACGGTTGCCTGTTTTGCCACAGACAGATCCAATACTTTATAAGCAGCATTCAGAGCAGCATCAGGAGTCATTCCTTTTGCCATGAAACTGGCTTTTAAACCATTTATTCTTTGCTGAACATCAAAATCGGTAGAATCTAAATGACTGATTAAATTCACACGGTATTTCTGACTTGCATTGGCAATAAAAGTTGTAATTGCCGCAACTCCGAAAGAACCACCAAGCTGTCGCATCATTCCGGTAAATGCAGCTCCCTGACCAATTTCCTGACCTTTTAAGGTGCTTAATGATAAAGATGTAATCGGAATGAATAGTAAACCCAATCCCATTCCCCGTACAATCAGCATCCAGAAAAAGGCATCTTTTCCGGTATCGGGCGTTAAAATCTTATAGCCCCAGAAACTGTATATAAAGAAAATGAGCAATCCTAAAGAAACGAGAATCTGTTGTTTTGCACCTTTCGTTAAAAGTCTTCCGATAATCGGCATCATAAAAGCAGTTGTTAAAGCTGCCGGAATCATTAAGGCTCCTGACTGAAGGGCCGTCCAACCCAAAATACTTTGCGTATATAAAGGAACAATAAACGTAGAACCATACAAACCGAATCCTAAAACGAAGGACATCACGGTTCCTATCCTTAAATTTCCGTTTTTCAGAACCCTGAGTTCCACAATTGGATATTTGAAGGTAAGTTCGCGCCAGAGGAATAATATAAATCCTAAAACGGCTGTCGAAGTAAATGTTACAATCATTCCGCTTTCAAACCAATCTTCTTCGTGACCTCTTTCCAGAATAAACTGTAGTGAACCGACCGTTAAAGCCAATAAAGCAATTCCAAGCCAATCCACATCGGAAGCTTTTCTTTTTTCTGCAAATTTCGGACTTCTTACAAACTGAAGTGTCATTAAAGTTGCGGCAATCCCAATTGGAATATTAATGTAAAATATATACGGCCAACTGTAATTATCAACAATATACCCTCCTAAAGGCGGACCTAAAGTGGGACCAATAATGACTCCCAAGCCATAAATCGCCTGAGCCATGCTTCTTTTTTCAACCGGATAAGATTCCGTAATAATCGTCTGTGAGGTTACTAATAAGGCTCCTCCCCCGATTCCCTGCATCAGTCTGAAGAAAACAAGTTCCCAGATATTCGTTGCATTACCGCATAAAAATGAAAATACGGTAAATATTATGATGGACGCCGCAAAGTAATTTCTTCTTCCAAACTGTTGTGAAAGCCAGCTCGTCATTGGTACAACGATAACGTTACCAATGGCATAAGCCGTAATCACCCAGCCCACTTCAGATAATGTAGCTCCCAAGTTCCCTTTCATTTCGTTTAAGGCAACGTTTACAATGGTGGAGTCTACAATCTCAAGCAGTGCGCAAAGAATGGCCGTAATCGTAATGATTACTCTTCGGGCTCCATATTCTACTAATGAATCTTGCATAGTTTTTATAATGTAAAAAGTGAATTGTCAATGGTCAATCAACTTCGTTGTCAATTTTACTACTTCATTTCCAACACAACATTAATCTTACTTCATTATCAATTCAAAATTGACTTGCTTCAGCAAATTGACAATTCACTATTTCAATATTATTTTAAAGAAACTTCTGCTTTTACATTCATTCCTGTTCTCAGTTTTTTTGCAATGTCTTTATCAAGATTTACAAAATCGATTTTTACAGGAAGTCTCTGCACCACTTTTACGAAGTTTCCACTTGCGTTATCCGGAGGAAGAATAGAGAATGTAGAACCAGTTGCCGGAGAGAAAGAGCTTACAACACCTTCAAATTCTTTATCGGGGAAAGCATCGATTTCGATTTTTACTTTCTGTCCTTCTACCATTTTATCAACCTGGGTTTCTTTAAAATTGGCCACAACCCATTTTTGATCGTTTTTAACCAAAGCAAACAATTGAGAACCCGCCTGTAAATACTGACCCGCCTGAATCGGAACTTTTCCTACAAAACCATCTTCAGGAGCAACAATTACTGTGTATGATAAATTTAGTCTCGCATTTTCAACATCTACTTCTCTCTGTTTAGCCACAGATCCCGCAACACTGATTTGTTGAGAACTTGCCGCAGTCTGAGAAGAAGCAATATTGGTCTGTTGAGCAATCTGGTTTTTCTGATCTACTAAAACCTGCAGCTGTCTGTCTGCAGACTGTTTTGCTGCCAAAGCCTGCTCATATTGTTGTTCTGTAATCGAGTGATCTTTTACAAGAATTTCATATCTCTTTAAATCCTGTCCGGTTTTCCAAACATTAACTTTTGCTGCTTCAATCTGTGCATTTGCAGTGGTAACTGCTGCCTGAGAAGAACCAATGTTTTTTGAAGTCGCTGTTGTAGTAGCTTCAGCGTTTGAAATATTACTTTTTGCTGTTACCAAAGCTGCTTCTGCCTGTTGAAGAGCCATTTTCTGATCTCTGTTATCCAAAATAACCAAAGTATCTCCTTTTTTCACAAACTGGTTATCTTTTACTTTTACTTCCGTTACATAGCCTGAAATTTTCGAAATCACGGGAGCCAAATTTGATGCAATCTGCGCATCATCAGTTTCTTCATGCACCTGTCCGTAAGAGTAAGATCTGTATCCGAAGATTCCTCCTCCTACTAAAACCACCGCTAAAATAATAGGAAAGACTAAGCTTTTTTTCTTTTTAGGTTCGGTTGCCTGTGTATTATTATTTTCCATTGTGGGTATCGTTCTGTTTTTATTTAATTGTTAAAGTTCCTGTAGTTTGTAATAGTTTTCTGTACGCTAGAGAAGCGTCTGCTTTGGCATTGATTACGCCAACGTTTGCTGCAATCTGTGCTGCGTCTGCATCCAAAAGCTCAGTCATCGTTGCTAAACCATTGTCATATTTATTTTTTGTAATTCTGTAATTTTCGTTGGCCTGTTCGGCAGATTTTTCAAATACAGCGATTCTCTTTTTAGAATAATCGGTATTTTGATATTCCTTGTTTACATCAAGCTTAATATTATCATTAAGCAATTCATTGGTTGCAGACAACTGCATTTCTCTTGCTTTAGATTGTTTTAAAGAAGAGTTTTCTTTCCAAAGATTAGATAGGTTGTAAGAAATTCCTACTCCAACATTTACCGCATTATATAAAGTCAAAAACTTCGGAACATCGGCTGCAACATAACCTCCCGTTAAAGCAATTGAAGGAAGATTTTCTGCTTTCGCCGCTTTCGTTCCCAGTTCTGCTGCTTTTCTCTGTTGTTCTAAAGCCTGAAGATCTTTACGGTTTTCTCTCGCTTCATTCAGATAAAAATCAACGGTTTTTACATCATCAGATTCATCGATATAATTTTGGTCAACTTCGATTTCCGTGGATTCAGGAAGTCCCAAAAGCAAATCCATGTTAATGTTGGCAATATTATAATTGTTTTTTGCTTCCAAAAGCTGCAATTCAATATTTGAAGTCTGAAGATTTGCCTTTAAACGGTCGTTTCTGGCAATCACTCCGTTATTTTCAAGTTTTAAAAACGTTTCGTCTCTTTTTTGAGAAGCAATAAGATTTTCTTCTAAAACTTTAATCGACTGATTTGCTTTAAATAAATTATTGTAAGCCTGTGCAACATTATAAGCAATGGCAATTTTATCGTTTTCAGTGCTTAGTTTTGATGCCTCCACCAAATATTTTGCCGACTGAATGCCGTATTTAATTCTTCCTCCGCTATACAGTGGAACACTCAGATTTGCCGAACCAAATGCAACTTGGTGAACTTCCGGTCCTCCTTCTGATGAAACTCCGGGAATTTTTAAATCAATGGTTGGTTTAATAGGTAGATACATATAACTTCCCGAAACTTTCAGCTCAGGAAGCTGTCTGTTTTTTGCTTCCAGAAGATCAGCCGTGGCTTCTTCAATTTTGGCAGCATCTATTTTTAAACTTTTACTGTTCTGGATGCCAAGCTGAACCGCCTCGTCAAGACTTAACTGCTTTTTCTCCTGAGCATGAGTGTACATCATTCCTGCGAGAAGGGACAATGCAATAACTGAGTTATTTATTCTCTTCATAACCTAAAAGGTCTTTTAGTATATATTTAATATGTTTATTAAGTTCTGAGTAATATTTTTCTTCGAAAACCTCTTCTTCTTCGGTATTATTAAGGAATTCTTTATACATTTCTTTTGCATTGGATGCATAAAATAAAGTTCCGCTTACTGTAGAATGCAACAAATAGATCGGCGGATTTTTGGTAAAAATTCCTTTTTGGATTCCGCTTTCGAGAACTTTAGAATACATCGAGATGAAAGCCATTTTTGTTTCTTTCAGAAACTGAACAATTTGTGGATTTTCTGTATGAAGCTGCTCTCTCTGCATAATTCTGTAAAAACATTTATGATGTCTTACTCTTCCTGCAAACTGATCTACTATTTTTTCAATTTTCTCCCATTCGTTGATATCTGTTCTTTCCAAAATATCTTTTGAAAAAAACTGCCCTTCACTCATTCTGTATTCTACCAATTTCTCATAAAGCTTCTCTTTTGAACCGAAATAATAAGAGATCATCGAAATATTTACGTTGGCTGCCTTAGAAATCTCTCTCGTAGAAGTTCCTTCGAAACCTTTTTCGGCAAAAAGTTTTTCGGCAGCAAATAATATATTTTC
Organism: Chryseobacterium sp. RLHN22; assembly: GCF_051011795.1. Taxonomy (NCBI): domain Bacteria; kingdom Pseudomonadati; phylum Bacteroidota; class Flavobacteriia; order Flavobacteriales; family Weeksellaceae; genus Chryseobacterium; species Chryseobacterium sp. RLHN22. The sequence continues at coordinate 156,753 of NZ_JBPCHW010000004.1, read as the reverse complement.
TTCTTTTGAAATCATATCTGATAATTTTCGGGTGCAAATGTACAATGCTTTTTTGATAAAATCAAACGATTGATTGAATTTTTAATTTTATTTTAATTCTTAGTATATTTTGAATTAATTTTATATTTACTTAAAATCAATTTTTATGGGCTTTTTCAGTTTTCTTTTCGGCAAAAAAAAACAAACAGAGAAAATCAATTCTTCTGTAGAAGATCAATCATTCAAAATGTCGGAATCCGGAGCAAAGTTCGATGTAGAAATTGTAGAAGCCTATAAAAGATATTATTCGGATCCCGCTTCAGATATCAGTCTTGACAGCAAAGATCAAAACGGAAAAAGTGTCCCGTCATACTTAGCCTATCCTCAAATATTTTCGAAGTGGGCTGAAATTCAGTCTAAATGGGATAGAATGTCTGTACTTTATGAATTTTGGGATCATTCCCAATTGGAAAAATTACAAGACTGGCAAATCATGGAACGCTTTACAAAAGACAGATATGCTACAAAATCTCTGAATTACTTCAGAAAAAAGGTCGAAGTTAAAAATCAGTTGACTGTAGAAGAATTAGTAGCTGCCTCTAAACTTCACAGAATTTTACTGGATAATGATTCTGCAATGATTTACGCAAAAAAAGCCTATGAAAATGCTCCCAACAATGATTTGGCAAAAGTGGAATATGCCAGTGTACTTCATTTATCTAAAGATACCGTAAAAAGGGAAAAAAGCCATCAGATTATTGGTGATGTTCTGGAAAAGAAAATGAAACAAAATGATTCACAAAATATATTTGACTGTTTTATTTTTTCAGAAAATTATTTAGATTCATCGGTTTTTGCAATGGCCTATCTTATTAACAGCGATGCAGATCTTGAAACATGGGATTATGTTGCAGAGGAATATTATTATTGTCCAGTATTTCGTTATGAACACGCCGTAAAATTATCCGAATCTGAAAATACAGGTCTGCGCGCACTTGCCAAACTCACTTCTTTAAGTCAGGAATTCCCTTGGTTTACAACTGCACTGCAGTCTACAATAAAAAATATAGAATCGATGCGCATTCAGCTTGGTAAAAACGATTTTATGGAAAAGGAATATTTAGAGTTCAAAAATAATCTTCAGCAATAATTTAAAATTTAAGATTAAGAATTCTTGTGAATATACCTTGAAAGCTTTATTCCTAAATCAGTCCAGACAATTTTAGGGTTTCCGTTTCTTGTTAAATGAAGATCCGCATCGTTAATTTCATCTAAAATACTGATGATATTTGCTCCACTGATGAATTTTGAAAAACCTTCCCAATTGAAGCCGTTTGCCTCGATTTTTTTGTAAACCAAATCCTGCGACTGATAGTTCTGCAACAAAGCCAATCTGAAAATCTCCGAAGCATAATTAAGAAAATTTTTCTGCTTTTCTCTATTCCAGCCGGCAATTTCTCTTGCCCACAGAATAATATTTTTAAGAAATTCAGGTTTCTTTTTTACCATAAATGCATCACGAACCCATTGTACAAAAAGCTTTTCAAACTCCGGATTTTTATTTTCCGATTTTAAAAAATTAATAGCATCATTAAGATTTCCTTGCGCCTGATGAACAATTTCTTTTATTTTTTCTGTTGAAATCTGAAAATTATTCTTCAGATAAGCTTCTATATCTTCATCATTGATTCTCGGAACTTCGATCAGCTGAGTTCTTGATAAAATGGTAGGTAAAATATCGTCTGTACTTTCTGCCGTAAGAAGAATAATCGTTTTTGCAGGTGGCTCTTCAAGAAATTTCAGGAATTTATTCGATGCAGCAACATTCATTTTATCGGCTCTCCAAACAATCAGAATTTTTGTGCCGCCTTCAAAACTTTTTAGAGCAAATTTTTGATTCTGGTCATCAACTTCATCCGCTGAAATAAAAAATTGCTTATTTTCAGATTCCAAATGAGTCGTCCAGTCATCAAAACTTGCATAGGGAGAATTAAGAATCATTTCACGGAAGTCATCAAACCTGTTTTTGCTGACCGCCGTTTTTCCTTCTGTAAACACGGGAAAGCTGAAATGCAAATCAAGGTGATTAAGATGCTCAACTTTAGAAGCAGCATGCTCACTTTCGTTTTTCAGAATCTCTCTTGCGTAAGCTAAAACCAATGGCAAAGTACCATAACCTTCTTTTCCGATGAAAAGCTGGGCGTGGCTCACACGGTTTTCGGTGATGCTGTCTTTCAGTAATTTTTTAAGATTTTCCTGTCCGGCAATGTTTTCCCAATTCATGCTTCAAAGATAAGAATTTTTAGAACGGATAATTTACCAATGGGCAATTTTGCTTTGCAAGTTAATTGTCAATTTACTCTAAACATTTTCTGTTATTAAATATTAGAAATTCATTATTCACAGTAAAGCTGATTCACTATTTAACATATACAATTCGCACCAAAATCCCCCTTAACAAACTTTAACCTCAGTAAATTTTTACAATTCATTAATATTTAAGATATTTGCGCATTATTTTAAAAATATAGAATGAAAAAAATTCTTGTAGTATCATTTATTTCGGTTGGGTATTTCCTGAACGCACAGAGTTTAAGTAACTCTCCTTATGCAGTTTATGGAATTGGAGATGTAAAATATGATAATACGATTGAAACCTCTTCTATGGGAGGTATTTCGACTGCTTTCATAAGTGATTTCACGAGTAATTTTAATTTCGGAAACCCTGCAAACAACAGCAATTTTGAACTGACAAGCATCAAACTTGAGGCAACCAACGAAAACAATTACTTTAAAACTGATTATAACAATACGAAGTCTACAAAACATTCTACGTATTTATCTAATATATCAATTGCTTTCCCTATTTCTTCAAAAATAAAAATGGGGCTTTTGTATCAGCCTTACAGCTCTAAAAGCTATGAAATTATCCATACAGAAACGATAAAGGATCCAATAACGGAGCAGGAAACGATTTATGGAAATAAATTTAAAGGAAGTGGAACTTTAAATACAGCTCAGGCTGCTATTTCTTATAAAGTGAATTCAAACTTTTCCGTAGGAGCAAGAGCCAATTTCTATTTTGGGAATCTTTATGACCTTAATGAGTTTACAGCATCAAATGCTGAATTGATTAATGGCTATGAGACGAAGAACAGTATAAAAAACTTCAATTTCACTTTAGGATCCAGCTATCAGAGTATAGATCGTAATGACCATAAACTAACGATCGGTGCTACAGCTACATTCGGAAACACCAGTAATATGACCACTGAATACGTAAACAGTACCTATTATTACAGCGATGTAGATGTAAAAGCTAACGAATCAATCATAGAAAAAAGAAGCACGAGCTCAAATAATCTTTTACCGTTACAGGCTTCTGTCGGAGTTGGTTATGGAAGCGAGAACCAATGGTTTGTTTCAGGGCAGATCGATTATAAAAAAGGAGAATCTGTAAGCTATTTCGGAAATTCATTCGACTTTAAAGATTCTTACAGAATTTCTGCGGGAGGTTGGTATTTGCCAAACTACAATAACTTCAGAAGTTATTTCTCAAGAGTTGTTTACCGTTACGGAGCTTTTTATGAAAAAGGAAGTATAGAACTTGCCGGGAACAGCATCAATAAATTCGGTATTTCTGCAGGGGTTATGTTGCCATTCAAAAACAGCAACATCTCGAGAATGAGTGGTCTTGAAATCGGTGTAGAACTTGGAAAAAGAGGAACGCTTAAAGATAACCTGATCAATCAGAACTTCTTTAACGTAAAAGTTGGTTTCAATTTTGCTGACAGATGGTTCAGAAAGCAACTTTATAATTAATAATGAATTTAATTTCACATAAAGCATTTAAAAATATAGCATACCTTTTAAGTTGTGCTATATTTTTTATATTGACTTCCTGCGAAGAAGATCTTACCAAAGTAAAGGGGAACGACAATAAAAATTTCCCTTCACAGGTTATTCATAATGCCGTAATTATACAGAGAGATTCGGGATTTATTACGTTGAAAGCAACTGCTCCTATCATCGAAAAATACGAATTGATTGACAGCCAATATACGGTTGCCAGAAAAGGGATGAGAATTGAATTTTTTGACAAAAAGAAACCCAAAAACCCGGGAAATATTACGGCAAAATTTGCTAAAATCTACGATTACAAAAAGTTTTATGAGGCACGCGGAAATGTAAAAATCCTTACCAGCGACGGACAAAGATTTGCTACACAAAGCGTTTTTTGGGATCAGAATAAAAAAAGAATTTATACAAGGGATACCGTTTATGCAACAATGGAAGACGGTTCTACAATGGTACATGCCAATGGGATGACTGCAAAAGACGATTTCTCCGAATATAAATTTTTCAACAATTCAGGAGATCTTGATGTAAGCAAAACGCAGATTGCCCAACCAAAACCGTAACGATGACTGCTTTAAAAGCCATAGGTTTAATGTCCGGAACCAGCCTTGATGGTCTCGACATTTGCTTTGCAGAGTTTTGGAAAGAAAACTCCAGGTGGAATTTTAAAGTATTAGAAGCCGAGACTCTTCCCTATCCTAAAGATTTAGAAACGCAGCTAAGAAATTCGATACATCTTTCTTCACAGGATTTGTTGACTTTACATTCCGAATATGGTTTCTATTTAGGTAAAGCAGTCAAAAATTTTATTAAGACCAATCAACTTGACGAAATTGATTTGATTGCTTCCCACGGTCATACCGTTTTTCATCAGCCGCAAAGAAAATTTACCCTTCAAATTGGCGATGGCAGAGCCATAAAAGCAGAAACACAAATTCCTGTCATCTACGATTTCCGTTCTCAGGATGTTTTATTTGGTGGAAATGGTGCCCCTTTAGTTCCTATCGGTGATCAATTACTATTTTCCGAGTATGATGCTTGTCTTAATTTGGGCGGATTTTCTAACATTTCATTTATTAAAGAGCATAAAAGGATTGCTTTTGACATTGCTCCGGTGAATATTATTTTAAATAAACTCGCCGAAAACTTCAATCAGAATTATGATAAAAACGGTGATTTAGCGAGAAAAGGTAACGTTAATGTTCAACTTTTAGAACAACTTAATGCTCTTGATTTTTACGCTCAATCCAATCCTAAATCTTTAGGAATTGAGTGGTGCAACAAAAACATCTTCCCTTTATTTCCGATAGCTGAGAATTTAGATCTATTAACTACTTTCACAGAACACGCAGCGGAACAGATTTCGAAAACAATAAATGAAAATCAGCTGAAAAAAGTATTGTTTACCGGAGGAGGAACTTACAATGAATTTCTTATCGAAAGAATTAAAGCTAAAACCCAATCTCAAATCATTATTCCTGAAACACAGATTATTGATTTTAAAGAAGCTTTGATTTTTGCTTTTATGGGAGTTTTAAGGCGGAACAATGAAATAAATATTCTGGCTTCAGCAACGGGAAGTTCACACGATCACAGCTCAGGAATTATTGTATAAAAAAACCTTCATTTCTGAAGGTTTTTGTTTTATTTATAAGCTTCTATCTTATCGGTAAGCGTATTGATAAAATTTTGAAGCGGCTTTTCAACCATCATTTTAATGAAAGGATTAAATTTTCCTTCAAAAAGCATCTGAACCTCAGTCTGATTTTCATTCAACGGTTTTAAAGTCGCCGTAAGAGCAAAATCTAAACTTGAGCTGGCTGATTTTAAAACTGCCTTTTCGTCGGTAACTTCATCGATTTTCAATGCAATTTCCGGCATTCCCTGAAGTCCGAATTTGAAACCATCTTCTCTGGTTTCGAACTTCTGAAGACCATCCGGCATAAATTCTTTATAATTTTCAGGAGATTTCAGCAACTCAGACAAATCTTTAGATGATTTATTGACAATAATTTTTCGTCCTTCTAAATTCATTTTTTATTTTTGTATTTAAATTACTACAAATGTATAAAGTTTTTGTGAACGAAAAAAAATTATTGATATCTAAGAACTCTGAAAACTTAGAGAAAACCTTAAAATATGAAAGTTTCACAACTTTAGAAATTGCGCTTGATCTCTTACAGAATACTTCAACTTCAGAACTGAATGTTTTTGGTGAACCAATCGATGAAATATGGTCTGAATTTAAAAAGCTTTTCAGAATTATTGAGGCAGCGGGAGGAATTGTGAACAAGCCCAACGGAGACATCCTCTTCATCAAAAGACTCGGTAAATGGGATCTCCCGAAAGGTAAAATGGAAAAAGGCGAATCCCGTGAAGAATCTGCAGTAAGGGAGATTGAAGAAGAAACAGGCTTAACCCATGTGGAACTAAAAGATTTTATCAATACAACCTACCATATTTACACCGAAAGAAACGGTGATCGTGTTCTGAAATACACCCATTGGTTTGAAATGTTTTTTGATGGTGAAGATACTTCCAAACCTCAGATTGAAGAAGGAATCACTGAAGTTGCCTGGAAAAACACCGATCAGATAACCGATGAAGTCTTTCCAAGCACTTTTAAAAATATAAAACTGATTATAAAAGAATTCTGGGATTCGAAATCTAAATAAAATCGATTGCTTTTTCCAGAGAAATTCCGCGTGAAGCTTTAAGCAGAATATTATCCGACTGAATTTTATTTTCCTTTAAAAACTCGATTAAATCATCTGTCTTTTCAAAAGAAGCAGAATGTATATTGACGTTCTTAAACTGTTTTCCAACGGTAATGATTTGGTTAAACCCTAAGTTTTCAGCCAAATTTAGAATGTCCTGATGTTCTTTTTCGCTCTCTTCTCCAAGTTCTAACATATCACCGATAATAATGGTTTTTGAGCCTTCAAATGTTATAAAATTGTTTAAAGAAGCAGACATCGAACTTGGATTGGCATTGTAAGTATCTAAAACTAATGTCTTACCGTCCTTTTTTACGATTTGAGAACGCATATTGGTGGGCGTATATTTCTCAATTGCCTTTTTAATCAGCGTAAAATCGACTCCAAAATGAAAACCTAAACTCACCGCTGCACAAAGATTGGTAAAGTTATAATCACCTGTAAGCTTAGATAAAACCTTTTCATTCTGATATTTCAACCCAACAAAATGATCTATGGAAACCAGCTCGAACTGGTAATCTGAGCTTTCTTTTCCGAAAGTAATTTTATGTAAGTAGTTTTCTGTTTTTTCAACCTGAATCGGATCATTTTCATTAACTACAATTGTTTGTTGATTCGTTTTAAGATAATCATACAACTCAGATTTACCTTTGATAACTCCTTCGAAACCACCAAAACCTTCTAAATGAGCTTTACCAAAATTGGTAATGTATCCGAAATTCGGTTTTGCAATATTACTTAACAGCTCAATCTCCTTCTGATGGTTTGCTCCCATTTCAATTACAGCCATTTCATGTTCAGGTTTAATGGAAAGCAGCGTTAAAGGAACACCAATATGATTGTTTAAATTTCCAAAAGTATACTGAACATTATATTTCTCTGAAAGTACAGCATGAATAAGCTCTTTGGTAGTCGTTTTACCATTACTTCCGGTAAGCCCGATAATTGGGATACTTAATTGATTCCTGTGATGAATAGCGAGTTGTTGTAAAAACTCAAGCGTAGACGGAACATAGAAAATATTCTTTTCTGAATTTTCAAACTCCTTATTTTCAACAATTACAGCCCAAGCACCTTGTTCAATCGCTTTTTCAGCCACCGTTGCAGCGTCGAAATTTTCTCCAGAAAAAGCAAAGAAAATGTCATTTGCAGTAATTTTTCTACTGTCGATCGTAACTTTATCTGCTTTTAAATAGATCGGATAAAACTGTTCTGTATTCATTTGAAAATAGGGTATTACTTTTTCTAAAATTTTCGAAAAATGTGCGGTAAAATCTATTTAAAGACAACTTACTATCGACATATTTTCAGCATTCAAAAATAAAAAACCTCCCGGAAATTCGGGAGGTTTTTTTTAAGTATTTTGATAAATATTATCTTCTCGTTCTAGATTTGTCGTTTACTCTAGCATCCTGAGCTACACGGAAACCGATCCAACCATAACCAGCCGACTGGTTTTTGTATCTTCTCTGTCCCGGATCCAACCAATATGCTGAATCTTGCCAAGAACCACCTTTCACAACTCTGATATCATTAGAGATTGCAGAGGTTCTGTCTTTGGTATCTTTCTGCATAACTACTCTACCGTTTGCATCAACGATAAATTTCTTAGCAGGAGCATTATACATATTATAAGATGCAGCAGAATCGCTTACATTTCTATAGTCTAATGAAGACTGTCTGTCACCATCTCTATAGTTTCTGTAATCTGCAATAGTTTTTCTTTCAAACTGACCTGGTAGATTTTTGTAAACTAAACGTCCGTCTGCCAAAGTATCGTATTGAATTGAACCTTCGTCTACCATTTTGTAAGTTCCGTCACCATTTCTTACGATAGCCTGAGGCATATTTCCTCTGTAATAATTGAAATCACTTGCTTCTTCATCAATGATTGGTCTGTATACATCAGCAGTCCATTCTGCAACGTTACCAAACATACCGTAGATACCAATGTTGTTTGAAGGGAACTGTCTAACATCTGAAGTTTGAGCAGCACCATCATTTTTCCAACCTGCAGGTCCTGAATAATCTCCTCTTCCTTGTTTGAAGTTTTCAAGGATCATCCCTCTGTTTTTACCTTTGGTACCTCTAAGAAGGTCGATCTGAGGTTTTTTATCTAAATAATTATTATATTCTCTGTTTTTCTCCATGCCTAGAGCAGCATATTCCCATTCAACTTCAGTTGGAAGTCTGAACTTTGTAACCATTGCTGCATTTGGAGCTCCATTCGCAGCTAAAAGTCTCTGGTTGGTTGTTTTCATACCAGTTCTTTGCTGCATTCTTTTTTCATTGATGTAACCTTGCATTTCAGGATCATTCGATTTGAATTTATCCATATTGAATGCAGTTCCACCTTGGTTGTTTGATTCGTTGATGTACAAATCTTTTGCAATAATACCTGCCTGCATCAAAGCTTTTTCGTTTGCTCTGTCAGTCAACCATTCGCAGTATCTGTTTGCCTGAGTCCAAGAAACTCCTACTACGGGATAGTAATCAAATTCAGGAGAACGGAAATACGTTTCGTTATAATCGTTTCTTGAAAGTTTGTTATCCCATAACAGCGTATCAGGTAAAGCACCGTTGTAGATTTCTTTGAAGCTTGGGTCACTTGGTGGGAATACATACTTCAACCATGTAAGGTATTCGCGGTATTCGTAGTTAGTAATCTCAGTTTCACCGATAAAGAATGAACTCACCTGCATTCTTCGCGGTGTGTTATTCCAATCGTGCATTACATCATCTTTCACTAATCCCATGGTAAAAGTTCCACCTTCTACATATACCATCCCCGGCCAACCTTTTTGTTTCTGTTGCTTTCCTGCAAAAAACCAACCCTGTTTTTCGTTTGGTTTCCAACCTGTCTTGCTGACAAACTTTTTAGTACCGCCGCCTCCGGAAGTGCCTGAACCACCACAACTGGTTAATGCAAGTGTAGAACTTAATGCTATTAATGAAAACAACTTTAGTTTTTTCATAGTCGATATAAATATTATTCAAAGTACAAAGAAAAAATAAATTATTCAATAAATCAAATAAAGATTTGATTTTTTTGAAAAATCTTAACAAATTAATTTTATGGTATCACAAATTAATTATAAAATTTTCATTTATTTTGTAATTCAGAAATTTCAAACATAAACATGAGACTAAAATTAACTCTCTTATTTGTATTTGCTTTTGTATCAATTGCTTGGGCTCAACGAGTTTCTATCAGCTGGGAAGGAGCTAAAATCCAAGATTATGGCGATACTAAATTAAATCTTCCGAATTTTAAAAATGAAGGTTTTTCTTACAGCCAAAATAATATTTTTATAATTAATCAGCAAAAGGCAGGAGAAAAACAGCTTCGTGTCTCTAATCTTATTTGGGAAACGGTATCTGCTAAGGATTTATTTGATCTGGATAAAAATTTAATTCAGGATTATGATATTGCAGATATAAATTATTATTACTCTGAAGGAGAAAGATATGCAAGTGTACATGTTGGTCTTTTTAAGAAAGTAAAAGGAAGAATTCAAAGACTTTCATCTTTTGATGTTACTGAAGTAAATAATTCGTTATCCAATGTAGTTGCTGCTAAAGTTGGAACAACACAAAACCCGCTTTCCAGTGGAACTTTTTATAAAATCAAGGTTGACAAATCGGGAATTTTTAAAATTACGAGCCAATTTTTAAGAGATAATGGGATGAATCCGTCCAACATCAATCCGAAAAATTTTAGAATTTACGGAAATGGGGGAATTATGTTACCTGAATTCAATCAGGATGTAAAATACAGTGCGCTTCAGGAAAATGCCATACAGGTAGTTGGAGAAGATGACGGCGTGTGGAATGATGGTGATTATGCACTTTTCTATGCACAGGGACCTAATGGCTACAATCTTTACAACAAATCGAACGGAAACGGTATTAAAAGAACTGATAGCAGAAATGACCGCAGTGAAAATCTGAAAAATATTTACGAAGACTTTTCTTATTATTATATCAATTTTGATAAGGGAGAAGGGAAAAGAGTTCAGAATATTGATTTAAACTTACCTGCAACCCCACTGATCACGAGATATGATGACTATCAGGTTATCAATAAAGATGAAAAAAATTTAGTGAAGGTGGGAAGAATTTGGGTAGAAGATCAAAGCTTTATTGATGATAAAGCTGTTACATTTAATCTCAATTCACCCATCCAGAGTGGAGATATTATTCGCTACAGAACAAATGTTGTTGCCTGGAGATCACAGAATAATAAAATTGATTTTGACATCAACGGCCAAAATCCTTATTCTCAAAGCCTTGTGCCACCAGGAACGACTCCGCTCCCCGATTTTTATCCTATTCAATATACAGGATTTGCCAATAATCTTTCAGGGAATCAGATTACGATCAATTATAAACCAAGCATTACGACCAATCCTAATGGTACTTTTTATTTGGATTATGTGGAAGTACAATATAAGGAAGATCTGAAATACAATGGCTCGCAAATGAGCTTCAGAGATTTTTCACTGGCAACAGGAACGGGAACCCAGTATGGATTCAGCATTTCAAATACAGGAAATATGGAACAGGTTTGGGATGTTACCGATATTACCAATGCCAATAGAAGAGTAAATAAAGCTACAGGAAGCGGAAGTTTTAATTTTGGGTATGCTGCCAATAATGTTAATTTTAACAATGAATTTGTAGCTTTCAGAGCAGATGCAGCGTTTTCTCCGCAATTTGTGGGAAGAGTTGCCAATCAGAATCTATCGGCATTACAGAATGTGGACTATTTGATCATTACTACTCCACCATTTATGGCTCAGGCTCAAAGAGTAGCTAATTACCATCAGACAAAAAACAACTACAATGTTCAAATTGTAGATACGGACAAAATTTATAATGAATTTGGCAGCGGAAGCAGAGATCTTACAGCCATAAGAGATTTTATCACCAAGCTAAATACACCTTCAGGAACTTTGAAGTATGTACTTATTGTAGGCGATGCTTCTTATGATTATAAGAACAGAGTTCCTAATAATTCTAATATTGTCTCAAGTTATCAAAGTGAGGAATCTGCAGATTTTGTAGGTTCTTATGTAACTGACGATTACATTACATTGACTCTTCCTCAGACATCTGAATACATTTACAATAATATTCCTGCCATGCCGATAGGCAGAATACCCGCAGCTAATCCTACCGAAGCTGCAAATATGGTTGATAAAACATTAGCTTATTATAATTCGTTACCTGGTCAGTCAACACCTTTCGGAGAATGGAGAATGAAACTTGATTTTATCGTTGACGATGATAATGATAATACGATACCTTTTCACAACACCATGAACAACTCTCTGGTCGCTACGTTTGAGAATCCTGCTACAACAGATCTTAAGGAGTACAACGTAAGAAAATTGTATCTGGATGCTTTTCAGGCGCAGAGTACGGCTGGTGGTCAAAGATATCCTCAGGTAAATCAGGCAATATCGAACGATATCGGAAACAGCCTTTATATGTTCTATTTTGGGCATGGCGGTATTAACGGATGGGCACAGGAAAGAGTATTAACAACGGATGAAATTCAGAATTCTAATAATTTCTCAAATGTATACAGCAGATTTCCTTTTGTTTCAACCATTACTTGTGAATTTACATTGTGGGATGAGCCTTCTACTTTTTCAGCAGGAGAACAGTTCATCAAATTAAAACAGGGAGGCCCTGCCGCAATGATTACTTCAAGCAGGGCTGTAAGTGTTTCATATGGTGAGTTGTTTACTGATCTTTACACAAAAGAAATGTTTAGAATGACCAGCGACGATTTCAACACCATCGGAAATGCTCATTTGAATGCAAGAAAATTAAAACCCGGCGATTCAAATCATTTAAAAGTAAATGTTTTGGGAGATCCGGCGATGAAGTTGAGCAGACCGCAAAGATTATTGGTGATCGATAACATAGAATCTCCGGTTCCGGGATTGATCAGAGGTCTGGATTTTGTGAAAGTAACAGGACATATTAATAATCCAAACGGAACAGTAAATACATCATTCAACGGAAGAGTTGTTATTAATATTTTTGACAAAAGATTAAATAAGACTACTTTAAATAATGACGGAGGTCTCACTCCGCAACTGCAATACACAGAAGAAGGGAGTGCCATTGTAAAAGCTTCCGGAACTGCCGTAAACGGCGTATTCACTGTAGAATTTTACGTTCCGAAAGATATTAATTATGCTGTAGGAGATGGTAGAATTTTAGGATATGCAGACAATAAATCTATTGATGTATTCAACAATCAGACGGTGAGAGTAGGTGATCTTAATCCTAACGGAATTAATGATAACGAACCTCCAAAAGTTAAACTTTATATGAACAACACCAATTTTGCAAACGGTGGAATCACAGATCAAAACCCTATGCTTTTGGCTTGTTTAACAGATGATACCGGAATAAATTCAACAGGATCTGGTATTGGTCACGATATTACTGTATATTTGGACGGACAAATTATTAACACGGTCGTTTTAAATGACTTTTTCTCTTCGGGTGAAGGAAACGGATGTATAAATCCTGCTTTGGCAGACTATCAGAAAGGGAATGTATCTTACCCTTTCAGAAACCTTGCAATAGGACAACATCAATTAACATTTAAAGTTTGGGACATAAACAATAATTCGACCACCGAAACGTTAAACTTTGAGGTTAAAGACGAAGCCGATCAGCATTTGATCATCAACAGACCGTTGAACTGGCCGAATCCTTTTACCAATAAGACGTACGTACAGTTTGAACACAACTGTGATGATATTCTGGATGTAAATGTTCAGATTTATACAATTACAGGAAAACTGGTAAGAACTTTAACAAATGTTGTAGTGGCAGAACCGGTCCTACAGGGCTTTAGAACCCCACGTCAGGCAATAGAATGGGACGGAAAAGACGATTTTGGTGACACAGTTGCAAAAGGTACGTATATTTTTAAGATATTTGCAAAAAGTCAAAATCAAGAAAAATGCAAAGGTAGTGCTACAGCTGTAGAAAAAATGGTACTTTTGAAGTAAATAAATAATTAAATAGGAATATCAATAAAAAACTGATAATATATAAAAGACAACATATGAATTTAACTACTAAACTGCTTTTAGGGATTGGTTTGAGTGCCGGGTTTTTAGGCTATGCACAAGATTTGAGTCAGGTAAGACCTGTATTAACCGGAGCTCCATTCCTTAGAATCGCACCAGATGCAAGATCAGGAGGTATGGGAGATCAGGGTGTGGTAACTTCACCGGATGCTTTCTCACAATTCTGGAATGCGGCAAAATATCCTTTTAGCAGAACAAGTTCTTCTGTAGGTTTAAACTACACTCCATATATGGGAAAACTGACCAATGATGTATTTTTATTGTATGGTGCTTTCCATAAGTTTTTAGGTCAGGAAGAAAGATCTACCATCTCTGCAAGTATCTATTACTTCAATATGGGAGAAGTAGAACTTACTGAACTGGGAGTAGACAACACTGTAACTTCAAACGGGGTTTCAAAACCAAACGAATTCTCAATTGACGTTGCTTACGGTCTGAAATTATCAGATTCTTATTCAATGGCGGTTACCGGTAGATTCATCCGTTCAGATTTATCCGGCGGATTCAACACAGATACTACATTGAAGCCTGCAAATACTTTTGCAGTAGACGTTTCAGGATACTATACCTCACCAAGATTCTCAAGCATTGGAGGGATGGATGGTAAAGTGAATGCAGGTTTTGCGATCAGTAACTTAGGTCCTAAATTAGATTACACAGGAGACGAAAATTCAAGATCTTATCTTCCTACAATGGCAAGATTAGGAGTTGGGTACGATATGTATCTTGACGATATGAACAGAGTGGGAATTTCTGTAGAAGGTTCTAAAATCTTAGTACCCGGATCAGAATTTGTAGGTAATGACCCGAATACAAGACAGCCGATCTACGCAGTTCCAAACGTTGGGGTAATGTCAGGAATCGGAAAATCATTCAAAAATCCTAATTCAATCATGATGAGTGGTGCATTAGAATATTCTTATGACAATGCATTCTCTGTAAGAACAGGTTATTTCCACGAAAGTGAAGAGCAGGGAGCAAGACAGTTTGCAACTGCAGGTATTGGTTTGAAATACCGTTCTTTCGGTCTTGATGTTTCTTACCTGATTAATATGTCTAAAATTAATACTGCTTTGGATAACACACTTCGTTTCGGTCTTACCTGGAACATCGGTGACGAGACTTCTAATGTAGATTATTAAAAAATATCATATAAAATTCTGAAAAGTCTCATTTTTATGAGGCTTTTTTTATTTTCAATAATTTTGAAAACATCTCAATACCTTTTGATAAATTAAATAAAAATTCACAATTGACTTACGAAGTAAAACTGACAATTCACATTTAACCCTTATTTTTGCAATATGAACTATTCTTCGGAGCTTAAAAAAATCGTTACCAGCCAATATGTCTATTCTTCCATAAGAATAACATTGGCCACGGTGATCCCGTGTTTAGTTCTCTCCTACTTTGGAATCCTGAAAGAATATTTCCTTTTTCCTTTGGGAACCAGCTTTGTAGCATTAACCGATCAGCCGGGACCATTTATCAGACGTAGAAATTCACTTACGTTTGCTATTTTCTGTTTTGTAGTCGTTGCGTTGATTGCAAGTTTGGTCAAGGGAATTATTCCGCTTGTACTTTTAGAAATTGTTGTCTTTGGGATGTTTTTCTCTTTAATCGGAGTTTACGGACAAAGATTGGCGGCAGTAGGTTCTTTGGCATTGGTAGTTTTGGCTATTTTTATTGACGGACATTTAACAGGAGCTAATATTCTGAAAAGTCTGGTAATATTTGCTGCGGGATGCATCTGGTTTTTATTGATTTTCCTTGTTGTTACGACAATTCAGCCGTACAAACTCGCCAGTCAAATGATTGGTGAAAATTATCTTCAATTGGCAGAATTTCTTAAAATTAAAGCGAACTACTATCAGAAAAATCCTGATTTTGATAAGCTAAGCTTGCAGGTTATTGCAAAACAGATCGAAATAAAAAATCTTCAGGAAGAAACCCGCGAAACGGTTTTTAAAACCAGAACAATCGTTAATGAATCCACTACAATAAGCCGATTATTGATGCTGATGTTCCTGAATTCAATGGATCTTCACGAAAAACTGATGACCTCTGAAAGCGATTACAAAAAATTACAGGAAAGTTTTGAAGACACCGAAATTTTAGTCAAAATACACGATTATCTTAATATTCTTTCTGAGGAAATTGCCAACATCGGAATTTCGTTGCAAAGCAGCACAAGAGCAAGACCTATCGCAAATTTGAAGGATCGTGAGCATGAGCTCAATGTACATTATTTTGAACTTAGAAACAGACAAATGACACCAGATAATCTCGAGAATTTTATGATTCTACGTCAGATTATGATGCGCATTAACGAAATTACAAAGGAAATCAATGAAATTTATAAAGTATTTTCCCAGAATGTAAAGCTGGCAAAAAGTCTTTCTACTGGTTTAGATCTGAAAAAATTTATGCCCAGTGAACAGAAAATCAACTTTAAAGTTTTAAAAAGTAATATTTCTCTTACCTCATCTCATTTCCGTCATGCGATAAGAATTACCGTTGCTCTTTTGTTGGGATACCTGGTTTCTTTACTTCCGTTTGTAGAAATCGGTCACACCTATTGGATTTTGATTACAATAACGGCGATATTAAAACCGGCCTATTCTATTACGAAACAACGAAACTTTCTGCGTTTTTTCGGAACGGTTGCCGGTGCGGTAATTGCCTACGCTTTGCTGTATTTCATTCATGTAAATGCGATTCTGTTTGCGATTCTTCTGTTGAGTATGATATTATGTTTCAGTTTACTGAAAGGAAGATATTTCTGGGCGGTTTTATTTATGACGATCTATGTCTTTATGAGCTTCAATTTTCTGAATCCGGGAAATGTGAACGTTATTTTCAAAGACAGGATTGTAGATACAGTTATTGCAGGAATTATTGCTTTTCTGGTTTCTTATGTTGTGCTTCCTGTTTGGGAGCATACGCAGAATTTAGATTTAATGAAAAAATCTGCAGAAGCGAATCTTACCTATTTCCACAGTGTCATGTCTAAATTTCTCAATGAAGATTTCGATGTAGAAGATTATAAAGTAAGGCGGAAAAATGCAATCATCTCTTTGGCCAATCTTTCGGATAATTTCCAGAGAATGATTTCCGATCCTAAAAATCAGCAGAAAAAACTGGAAGTTGTGCATCAGTTTGTTGCTACTTCACACTTAATTACAGCTTATACCGCATCCCTGTCACAATATGCAAATAACAATCACGAATATCCTGAAATTGATTCTGAAAGTTGGGTGAAAAAAATTGAATCTGAAATGAATCAGGTTTCAGCAATTCTTAACGGCGAGAAAATACCGGAAACTTTAAGAATGGACAGCCGCCTTGAGCCGGAAGATTCTTCTATTGAAGATATGCTCCTCAGAAGAAAAACTGAGCTTATGGAAAACGAACATTTGGACACAAGAGATCCGAATAAAATTTCACATTTAACGGAACTTAAAAATATTCACGATGTTTTGGAGCTCATCTACGATGTTGCCAAAGAACAGCGAAAAGTAATTGAAAAATACAGAAACGAAGAAATTACTCCTCAACAATCGTAAAGCAGTACTCGTCGAAAAACTCCACTCTCGCTTTTAATTCGTCAGAAATTTTATCATCGTGAACTCTGCATTTGATGTGATGAAGATGTTTTAATTCAAAAGGTCTTACTTCATAATGTTTTTTCAGCGACCAGTGTTTGGAATGATGAATTTTGTACATACTTTCCTTTACGCTCCAGATAATGGTATAGAAAATAACTTCGGTATCAAAAGGAATAAATCCGCGCTCATTTTCATAGGTGAATTTATCGATCACCCTTAAAATTTTAGGATGGAATTTTTCAAGATCAATACCTATCTTATTTTTTGAAATGGCAATTGCCGCAAACGGATAAGAATGCGTAATCGAAATTTCAGCATCTTTTGGAGACAAAAAAGGTTCTCTTTCTTTATATAGAATTTTAGAATCAGGTTTTAAACTTTTCAAAAGTTTTCTGACCATTAAAACCTCCAGCAATTTTTTAGGATGATAATCTTTTACTTTCTCGGCATTTTCAGGCTCTAAAAGTTCATCTATATTCAGCTCATCATTCTCGTCGTATTTCCATACGAGAATCGTAGCGTTATCATCAGAAAAATCCCGGTAAAGAGGCATGGTTTTATATTATTGGGTAAAAATAGTGAAAAAAATTTTGGTTGGATGATGGAAGCTGGGTGATGGAAGTTTTTGAGCTGGGTGTTGGATGTGTGATGCTGGATGTTTTGTGATTAGTATTCTGAAGCGAAATTCTCAATTGAAATCTAATATTAACACAAATTTGTCATGCTGAAAGCATCAAAAATAATTACATAAACCGCAGAAATGTTTTCAGCACGACAATCAGACCATGAAATTTTACTAAATTTAATTATAAAAAAACGCTTAATCATAACATTTTAGTGAACTCAATATTTTTTAAAAGTTAAAAACCTACACGCAAACATTTAAACATCCTGCACCCAGCTTCCAGCACCCTACGTCAAAAAAAATCCACTTAAATCTAAGACTCAAGTGAATTCAATATTATTTAAAGCTAAAAAACTAAAGCAGTTAGTTGTAAAACATCCCGCATCCAGCTTCCAACATCCAGCTTATTTAGATTGGTGATTCTGATCGTTTCTATGCTCCATGATTTCAAGATTTTCATCTACGAAATAAGCGCTTCCAAAACCGTTTACATAAGAACCTTTTATTGGGTGAAGACCTATTAGAATAAAATCTTTCATCTCGGCAATTACATCAACTACTTTACCGTGATTCTCTTTCAATTGAGAAACAACTGCATTCCATGTTTCAGAATCTCTTTCAATCTGAGAAGTTGATGCTTCGATTGTTAATCTTTCTCTTGCGTAGATTTGTTTTGTTGCAGACTCGTCTTCGATGAACATGACAGAAGTTTTTCTTCCGTCTGCAAGATTCTTCGTATGTTTTGCCATAAAAGACACCAATACGTAAAATGTATTTCCAACCTGCACAAACGGTGCATAGCTCGAATTCGGAGTTCCTTCTGCATCTACTGTTGCCAGAATAACACTTTTACTTCTTTCAATAAGTTCTTTCACTTTTGGAGCCAATGGCTTCGCCTGTCTTTTTGCTTCTTCCTGAGTATTTGTATGATTCATAAAATAGATTTATCTACCACAAAAATACACTATTTAGATTTAAAATAAATAAACTTAAGCCTGCAATATCTCATATAACTGATTTTTTGCTGTTTTTTTATCTTAATTATTAGTTGTAATTTTGCGTTTTAAAATTCGAAATAAAATATTCATACGATATGAGTACAACAACACAATACGTTCCTTATAAAGTTAAGGACATTTCTCTTGCAGAATGGGGAAGAAAAGAAATTACATTGGCTGAAGCTGAAATGCCGGGCTTAATGGCAATTCGTGAAGAATACGGGCCATCTCAACCTCTTAAAGGGGCAAGAATCGCAGGATGTCTTCACATGACTATTCAGACTGCAGTTTTGATCGAAACTTTGGTTGCTCTTGGGGCTGAAGTTACCTGGTCATCTTGTAATATATTTTCTACACAGGATCACGCTGCTGCTGCGATTGCTGCTGCCGGAATTCCGGTTTATGCCTGGAAAGGTCTTAACGAAGAAGAATTCGACTGGTGTATTGAGCAGACTATTTTCTTTGGAGAAGACAGAAAGCCCTTGAACATGATTTTGGATGATGGTGGTGATCTAACGAACATGGTTTTTGATAAATATCCTGAGCTTACTGCCGGAATCAAAGGACTTTCTGAAGAAACTACAACGGGGGTTCACAGATTGTACGAAAGAATGAAGAACGGAACTTTGGTAATGCCTGCTATCAACGTAAATGATTCGGTGACTAAATCTAAATTCGACAACAAATACGGATGTAAAGAATCTGCAGTAGATGCTGTAAGAAGAGCGACTGACGTAATGCTTGCCGGAAAAAGAGTGGTAGTTTGCGGATACGGAGACGTAGGTAAAGGTACTGCCGCATCTTTCAGAGGAGCTGGTTCTATCGTTACGGTAACTGAAATTGATCCAATCTGTGCTTTACAGGCTGCAATGGACGGTTATGAAGTTAAAAGACTGGATACTGTAGTTGATAACGCAGATATCATTATTACAACAACAGGTAACTTCAACATCGTAAGAGGAGAGCATTTCCTTAAAATGAAAGATAAAGCGATCGTTTGTAACATTGGTCACTTCGATAACGAAATCGATATGGCTTGGTTAAACAAAAACTACGGTCACACAAAATCTGAAGTGAAGCCTCAGGTTGATATCTACACCATCGAAGGCAAAGAAGTGATTATTCTTGCTGAAGGTCGTTTGGTAAACCTTGGTTGTGCTACAGGTCACCCTTCTTTTGTAATGTCTAACTCTTTCTCTAACCAGACTTTGGCTCAGATCGAACTTTGGAACAACTCTGAAGCTTACGGAAATGAAGTTTATATGTTGCCTAAACATTTAGATGAAAAAGTAGCCGCTTTGCACCTTAAGAAATTAAGCGTAGAACTGGAAACTCTTTCTCCTGAACAGGCTGATTATATCGGTGTTTCTGTTGAAGGACCATTCAAGCCAGAATATTACAGATACTAAAAAATTGTCATCCTGAGCTTGTCAAAGGATCTCATATAAAATTAAATCCCATTATTCAAAATAGTGGGATTTTTTGTTAAATACTTTTTCTAATTTAACAAGGAATTTCTATTGTTGAAAAATTAAAAATAAAATGAAGGGGCATTTTTCCTTGCTCAATCATGCCTATTACACAGTATTAAATAGCTGCAATGGTAAAAAATTAAAATGAGATTATTATTGATATTTTTCCGTAAACAAAAAAGGATATCGCTTCTATAGATAGCAAAGGTTTAAAGTTACTTTAGGAAATTTTCAACCTGACAGGAAATAAATAACCCCATCAATTCAAAAAAAAACATATATTTGATTTAATAATAAACTTAAAATTACAAGTAATGAAAAAACAAGGAGTTTCAAATGCATTTATCGCTGCATCATGGATCGCTTTAGCGGCAGGAATGATTGGTTTCATTGTCGGTCTTGTCAGAGCAGAAATGCAGCTTAATGAAAAGGGATACTACTTTACCATCCTACTTTACGGATTGTTTGCCGTAGTTTCTCTTCAAAAAGCGGTTCGCGACCGTTTAGAAAATATTAAAGTAACCGACATCTATTACGGAATATGCTGGTTTGCAACAATATCATCTATTGTTTTGCTGGCAATCGGACTTTGGAATGCCACTATCCTTCCGAGTGAAAAAGGCTTTTATGGCCTTGCTTATCTTCTGGCTTTATTTGGTGCCATTGCCGTCCAGAAAAATACCCGGGACAACATGATGCAGGAATAAACTACTCATAACCACCTTAAAAGGTGGTTTTTTCATGTTTTATCTCACAATAAAATGAAAAATAAATTACTATATTTGACTGTTATTTTACAGCATCTGTTTAATAACAGAAAGTAAAGAATTCAGACATTCCAGAGACTGCTTACCCAATGTAAACCTGGAGAAACTGAACGGCAAAGGCATGCCAATAAAGGAAATTATAGCCACTAAACATGATCATGGATACTAAAATTACTAATACTTAACACCAGACAGAATATACTATGAAAAAATTTACTTTACTGTTAATCTTCGTCTTATGTTGCGTCTCTGTTAAAGCACAGGATGAATTTATCACCACCTGGAAACCCGGAAATCACCAAAATCCACTACCAACTTCTCCACCTTTTCCATCATCCGACACACAGGCATGGGCCCCTTTCCGCGGAACAAACTATACGGTGTACTGGGAAGAAGTGGGCTATCCTTCCCACAATTCCACGCTCACTGGTGTCACTTCCCAAAATCAGATTTTGCTGGATTTTGGAACACCATTAAATCCCATCCCCACCAACGCCACATACACCGTAAAGGTGACGAACGGCGCAGGAAACTTTCACCGTGTAGTTTTTAGAGACAATGAAAGTGGACTTTCTGACAACTCAATGGGGGACTTCTTAAAAATTACGGAAATCAATCAATGGGGTTCTGTACTATGGTCTTCGATGAATGGCGCATTTACCGGATGTCTAAACCTGAATATGACTGCTACAGACACTCCCAACCTCAGCAATGTTACCGATATGGCGGGGATTTTTTCCGGCTGCACGTCGCTAATTGGCAACGCTACTATCAACAACTGGGATATTTCCGAAGTAACCAACCTGTCGGGAGCTTTTACCACATGTATTCTCTTCGATCAGCCCCTCGGTAACTGGAATACTGCTAAAGTGCAGAATATGGGTGCGATGTTCCTGATGTGCCAAAACTTCAATCAACCTATCGGAAACTGGAACACCTCCCAAGTTATTGCGATGGATGCAATGTTTAATAATGCCAGAAAATTTAATCAACCTATCGGCAACTGGAACGTTTCAAATGTTGCAGAAATGGAATTTATGTTTTCCCATGCTTGGGCCTTTAATCAGCCTATCGGAAACTGGAATGTATCCGGAGCTTGGCAAATGAATCACATGTTTCTGAGTGCTAAGGCATTCAACCAGCCTATCGGAAACTGGAACACTTCCGCTGCCACCACCATGGAAGGAATGTTTTATAATGCCTCTTCATTTAATCAGCCTCTAAGCAGCTGGAACACTACAAATGTCGTCAACATGGCGACAATGTTTCAGGGCGCACTTGCTTTCAATCAAAATATCAGCACCTGGAACACTTCACAGGTCACCTTCATGCAAAATATGTTCGCTGGAGCTTCCAGTTTTAACCAAAATCTCGGTACATGGAACTTGGGTGCTCTTGTTAACGCTTCAGGTATGCTGCAGAACTCAGGGCTTAATTGCCAAAATTATGACAAAACTCTCTATGGCTGGAACCTAAATCCTACGACTCCGAATGGCATCAATATCAGCAGCGCAGCGCCACTGATTTATACTCACAGTGCAGCAGTATCAGCAAGAAACAACCTGATTAATGCTAAAGGCTGGACAATCACCGGAGACTCTTATGACGACAGATGTGAATCAGTACTTACCGCACTAGAGTCAACTCTACCCGACAATTTCAGTATTTATCCAAATCCCGCATCTGATTTTATTTATGTGAAAAATCTAAAAAGTGGTCTGAGCTATAAAATTTATGATGTCGCAGGAAGACTGATTGTAAAGGATAATCTAAACAAAAATCAAATTGACATCAGGAGTTTATCGAAAGGAAATTATATTCTTCAGATAATTATCGGTAATACAATAAAAAGCCTTAAAATTGTAAAGAAATAACAATCAACAAAATACAATATGAAAAAGGCTTTCTATACTTTGATCATTTCTCTCCTTGGCTTTTTTCCAAAGGCGCAAAATGAGTTTATTACGACCTGGAAACCGAGTAATTATTCAAATTCATCCCTGCCTGATGCGCCATATCCATCTTCACAGAATCAGGTGTGGGCTCCGTTCCGTGGAAATAATTATACCATTTATTGGGAGGAAGTGGGTTATCCGTCCCATCATATGACGATGAATAACGTGACATCTGCCTACCAGATACTTTTAGATTTTGGTACTCCCCTCAATCCTTTGCCTCAGAGCGCAACATATCGAGTAAAAGTAAGTAACGGAAACGGTAATTTTCAGAGGATCGCATTCCGAGAAACTCAGGGCAGCACCTATTTGGCTAAGGGCGATGTCCACAAGATTATAGAAATCAACCAGTGGGGCACTATAGCGTTCACGTCCATGAACAACGCTTTTCACTCGTGCAGATTCCTGCAGATTACAGCAACAGACAGCCCTAACCTGAGTAATGTGACCGATATGTCTCATATGTTTGAAAACTGTGAAACACTGACAGGAAATAGTTCTTTCAATAACTGGAATACCTCTTCGGTGACTGATCTCTCCAATACCTTCACCGGCTGTCTCCTCTTTAATCAACCCATCGGAAACTGGAATACATCAAATGTTCAGAACATGAGGGGCACTTTCACAATGGCTCAAAATTTCAATCAGCCCATCGGAAACTGGAATACCTCTCAGGTAATCACAATGGAAAGTATGTTTAACACCGCAAAAAGTTTCAACCAGCCTATTGGCAACTGGAATATGGCAAATGTGCAGAATGTAAAATATATGTTTTCCAACGCATGGGCTTTTAATCAACCTCTTGCAAATTGGAATATTTTACAAATTACTTCACTGGAAGGCATGTTTGCATTCGCAAAAGCCTTTAATCAACCCATCGGAAGCTGGAATACCTCATCAATTACGGATCTTCGCACTATGTTTTTTAATGCAACCGCATTTAATCAGCCTCTCGGAAGTTGGAACACTTCAAATGTCACTTTATCAAACGGAATGTTTGCTGGCGCTTCCACTTTTAATCAGCCTTTAGGAAGCTGGGACACTTCCAATATTACCAATATACAGAATATGTTCAATGGAGCTACAAATTTTAATCAAAATTTGGGAAGCTGGAATTTGTCATCTCTTACTTTAGGCGAGATGATGTTTTTTAATTCCGGTTTAAACTGCCAGAATTATGACAGTACACTCTACGGATGGAGCCAAAATCCCGCAACCCCAAACAACATCAGCATTATGAATGCTTCACCTCTCAATTACGCTCATCCCGCAGCTATTACTGCCAGAAATCAACTGATAACAGCAAAAGGCTGGACAATTGTGGGAGATGTCTACAATGCAAACTGCGAATCTAATTTGTCGCTATCTGAAATCAAATTTAAAAACGAGTTTTCGATCTACCCTAATCCCGCTTCAGATTTTATTTATCTAAAAGACAGTAAAAACACAGAGTACTACAAAGTTTTTGACAGCAATGGAAGATTGGTTATACACGGAAAATTAAATGAAGCAACCATTGATGTACAAAATCTTGTAAAAGGAAGTTACCTGCTCGAAATTACCGATAAAATGTCTATAAAGAATTTTAAGTTCATCAAGAAATAGAAACTCGAGATCTTGCTCTTCACCTTAAAAACTTTCACTTTCACTATAATTAAGAGTAAAAGTTCCCAAAAACCTTTACCGAACCAGCAACTACAGAAAACTTCGGCGGTGGTGGGAAAATGCAAAGAGGCACGCAGCAGCTCTTTTCACCTACTTAAAAGTAAACAGTAAACCCGCTTTTTCAGCGGGTTTGTGTAATTATTTATGAATCGTAATGATTGGGATGTTTAGATTTGATATCATCCACCGTTCCTAAAACTTTCTCCTTCAAAGAATCCTGATATTTCTGAAGATCTCCGGCAATCTTTTCATCTGCGCTTCCTAAAATTTTAGCAGCTAAAATTCCGGCGTTCAGCGCGCCGTTCAATGCAACGGTTGCCACAGGAATTCCGCCCGGCATTTGCAGGATAGACAAAACCGAATCCCAGCCGTCGATAGAATTGCTCGATAAAATCGGAACCCCGATTACCGGTAACGTTGTGCAGCTTGCCACCATACCCGGAAGATGAGCCGCTCCTCCTGCTCCGGCAATAATTACTTTCAAACCTCTTTCTTTTGCTGTTTTTGCATAGTCGAACATTCTTTCAGGAGTTCTGTGCGCCGAAACAACTGTTAGTTCGTACGGAATATCCAAAGATTTCAAAAAAGTTGCTGCCTGTTCCATGATTGGTAAGTCGCTCTGACTTCCCATGATGATTCCTACCATTTTTCTTTCGTTTATTAGATTCTTCAAAGATAATCATTTTAAAAGTGAATGGTAAATTATGAATTGTGAATCGTCAATTGTGAATTTGCTTCACTGTAAATCTTAATAATTTCGAATTTATTTTAATATTAAAAATTACCATTGACTTGCAAAGCAAAATCCACAATTCACCTTCAGAAAGCACTATCTTTGCACTTTATTTCTATCTTTTGAAAAACTACAAGCTTACTTTAGCCATTTTTACGGTTGCCATTGTTTGGGGTACTACATTTCTTGCGATCAGAGTTGCCGTAGAAACTATTCCGGCTTGGTTTGTTGCAGGAATCCGTCAGTTTTTGGCAGCGATGATTATGATGATCATTCTTTTGTATAAAAAAGAGTTTAAATGGATTGGCTGGAAAAACTTAGGATATCAGCTTATATTTTCAACATTGATGCTAATTGTTGCCAACGGAATGACAACTGTTGCAGAGGAAGAAGTAACAAGCAGTTTAACATCGTTGATCAGTGCTTGTTCGCCCATTGTTGTGTTTCTCGGAAGTGTTGCTATTGGTCTTCAAAAATTTACACTCAGAACATTTTTTGGTGTTTTACTCTGTTTCAGTGGGATTTTGTTTATTTTCTGGGATGGTTTATCCGACATGGCAAATTCCGATTACCGCATGGGAATCATTTACCTTTTCATTGCTATCGGAGGTTGGGCTTCAGGAACGATTTTCACTAAAAAACTCAATATTCAAAGCCGGAATATCTCGCTCAATCTTTTCTATCAGTTTATTTTCGCAGGAATCGTACAGCTTTGTTTTGCATTTCTTTTTTCCGAGTCGTATAATTTTGAAAACTGGAGCGTAAAAAGTATCTCAGCCATGATTTACCTTGCCGTTTTCGGTTCTGTGGCAGCGTTTTTTGCATTTCATTATGCTTTAACGAGGGTTTCACCGGTTCAGGTTTCTATTTTAGCGTATGTAAATACGATTATTTCCATATTTTTAAGCTGGCTGATTCTGAATGAAAAAATTTCTGCTAAATTTATCAGCGCAGCGGTGCTGATTATTGTAGGTGTTTTTATAATTAATTATAACAAAGAGCTTTTTAAAAGGAAAAAGATTGAGAAACAATCAATTTAATATAGTAATATTTAAACTGTTACGAATAACACTCTAAACTATGAAAAAAACACTCATAACCTCCATAACCCTAATTATTTTAATAATTATTTCATTTACAATTTATTGGAATCTTCCCATAGAAATCACGAGAAAATCTGATATAAAAACCGGAAATGAAATTATTGAAAACATAGAAAGTTACCGTACAAAAAACTATAAACTTCCGGAAGAAAACGATTGGCAAACTTTGGAGCAATTAGGATTAGAAAAAGACAATCATGCGAAACCGGTTTATACGAAAGATGAAAAAGGAAATTATGAATTATTTTATGATGACGGTTTAGGAGGACCTTATCTATTATGGAATTCAACCGAGAAAAAATGGACGATTGATTTGCCGAAAATCATATCAAAATAAAGAAAGACTGCCCAAAAGCAGTCTTCCTAAATAATAATTTAAGCAATTACTTTTACCATCGATTTCACCTGAATCAGTTTTTCCATCAATTCTTCTCTCGAATCTGCCAAAACATTGATATGGCCCATTTTTCTTCCCGGTTTAGTCTCTGTTTTTCCGTATAAATGAACGTACGTTTCAGGTAATTTTAAAACTTCTTCCATCCCTTCATAAATTACTTTCCCTGAAAATCCTTCTGCTCCAACCAAATTCAGCATTCCGCTGTAAATAATCGCATCCGTATCTGCCAAAGGAAGATTTTTCACGACACGGTACATCTGCTCAAACTGTGAATTGGCATTTCCTTCCTGACTTTGATGTCCTGAATTGTGTAATCTCGGAGCCGTTTCGTTAACCCAAACTTTTCCTTCTTTATCCAAAAACAACTCGATAGCAAATAATCCGGGAGAATTAACTGCAGCCAAAAATTTTTCAGTGATTGCATCAATTTGCTCTTCAATTTCTTTCGCTAAATGAACCGGACAAACATTGAAATCCAACAAATTTAATTTCGGATCTGCAACCATTTCTGTTACCGGGAAAGTTTGCGTTTCACCGTTTTCATTTTTAGCAACAATTATCGAAAGTTCTTTGTCGATATCCACCAATTTTTCAAGAACAGAATCCTGAGTCCAAAGATTTTTCATGTCTTCATTGGTACGGATTACCTGAACTCCTTTTCCATCATAACCTCCTGTATTCATTTTCTGTACAAAAGGAAGGGGCATTTTTATTTCGTCTGAACTTCCGTCCATGATTTCAAATTCAGGACTTGGGATATTGTGCTCTTCATAAAATTTCTTCTGAAGAATCTTCTGCTGAATCGTTTTAATAATCTGAGAATTCGGAACTACTTTGATGCCCTGATTTTCAAGTTCGGCCAAAGCATCTGCATTCACTTGCTCAATTTCAATCGTGACAACATCTTTATCTTTTCCGAATTCTAAAACGGTATCATAATCATTGAAATTCCCTTGTGTAAAATATGAAATATTATGACAAGGCGCATCTGAAGCCGGATCTAAAGTATAAAACTCATCATCGTATTTCAACGCTTCCTGAATCAGCATTCGTCCTAACTGACCGCCTCCTAAAATTCCTATTTTCATTTTTTATTTTAATTTTTATTAGATTTAAGTTCAATTTAAACGCAAAGTGCGCAAAGATTTATTCAAATTACTCTGTGTATTTTTCGTTCGCAAAGGCGTTTGACTACGTCGAATCTATGATTTCACTCAGCGAAGAACATAATGTATACTAAATTTTATCAATTTTTAAATAACCCAATCCCATTGGATTTTGCTGATTTTCTGCTTCAGATTTAATCAAAACAATAGAATATTTTTCTTTCATTTTTTCAGGTAGAATATCATTCACGTTGAAAATATCATCAATATCGACTCCGTGCTTATCATCGATGTGGCTCACTGCTCCTTCAAAACCCATTGTTTTGTAAAAATCAGTCTGTTTTGCTTTTTTCACAATATCTGCCATTGAAGTTCCCACCATTAAATGTTGCTCATGAAACTCCTCAAAATAACCTTTCTTATATCCTCCTAAATTGATAAAATACAGTTGATTTTCTGAAACCTTATCCCCTTTTTCAACAATTTTCACCTCAAAACCATCTGCAAATTTAACTTCCTGATAACAATCTAGATGAATTTTCCCTTCCGCTTCTTTCCAGAATTCTTTGATGTCGGGAACGAGATCTTTCAGGCTTTCTGCAATTCCGAAAAATACGTCGTGCTGCTCGATATTTCTACCTTTCGGAGTAGCTCCGAGGATCATGTAAAACAGTTTCATTGAGGTTTCCATTCTGCAAAAATACGGCAAAAAATAATCTTTATTTAAATGTTTGCCCGAAAACCGCAATAGTTTTGATTAGAAAGAAAAAATGAAAATTAAAAAATTAAATTAAAGTTTTATCGTTAGATGAAGAAACTGATAAACTATACCATGAAATTATTCTTTAAAACTATTTTTCTTATCCCATTTATTTTTTCTCAGAATTACTTTTCACAATCTGATTATTCATTGGGATTAACTTTAGGTTCGGGAATCAACTTTTATAAAAAAACTCTTCCTGTTGATAAAAACCATTTTAGTTCAAATAAACCTGTTTCACTTTACATTGGTTTAAAACTTATGAAAAATTTAAATGAAGAAAATAAATTGTTTGCTGATCTTTTGCTTACAAGGAAAAAAATAGAATATGATTACAATCTAAATGAACCCGAAATACCTTTTACTAATAAAGAAACTTTCGGACAAAAATATGATTGCATCTCTTTATTTGTTGGTTACAGAAGGTTATTTCCACTCAGAGAAAATTATTTATATGCTGAAGCAAGTGTAGGTACCGATTACAACAATAATGTCATGAGTTACAATGAAGGAATCGGAGAATCGCAAGAAAATTTTAATGGAAGTATCAATTTTGAAAATACTTACAACACCAATTTAGGAGAAAAAAGCTATACCATAAGTTCAAATATTGGTTTCGGGTTAAATTTCGGAGCAAGAAATCAATATGATGTTGGAGTAAATATGAATATTCCTATTCAAAAAATCCAGACAAAAGAATCCGATTATCAATACACATGGAATTATAAAAACAAAGAATATATTCATCAGTTAAAATATTTTGGAACTATTTATTATCCAAATCTAAGATTAACTTATTACTTTTTTTGAGGATTTAATTTGCTTTAATTTGATTAAAAGACAGCTTAAATTGCCTTTTATAATCTAAAAAATAATATTAAGTTAATGTTTGCCCGAAAACCGCAATAGTTTTATATTTGTAACATGTCGGAGATCATCATTCTTTTTCTTGGCGCCATCTCAGCCGGACTTTTAGGTTCGCTTACCGGTTTGGGAGGAGGTGTTATTATCATCCCTTTATTAACCCTTGGTTTCGGAGTTCCTATGCATTATGCAATCGGTGCTTCGCTGATTTCGGTAATCGGAACTTCTTCCGGAGCTGCCGTAGCTTTCGTAAAAGAAGGTTTTACCAATATGAGAATCGGGATGTTTCTTGAAATTGCCACCACTGCAGGTGCTATTGTGGGAGCTTTGGTTTCCGGAATGCTGAATCCGAATACGATCGGAATTATTTTCGCAAGTATCCTTTTGCTTACCGTTATTTTAAATCTAAAAGGCAAACCGGATCACCAAGAACCTTTAATTAAAGGAAGTCTGGAAGACAAATTAAAGCTTTATGGAACTTTTCCTGATAAAGGGATTGTAAAAAGCTATGCTGCAAGAAATACCATTCCTGGATTTTTCATGATGATGTTTGCGGGAGCAATGTCCGGACTTTTAGGAATCGGTTCAGGAGCTTTGAAAGTTTTGGCGATGGATAATATGATGAGGCTTCCATTTAAAGTTTCTACTACGACCAGTAATTTTATGATTGGTGTAACGGCGGTTGCAAGTTCACTGATCTATTTCCAGAGAGGAGAAATTATTCCGGTAATTGTGGCACCGGTTTTAGTGGGTGTTGTCGTTGGAAGCTTTATCGGTTCTAAAACTTTAATGGTATCAAAAACTAAAAAACTGAAGACATTTTTTGCAATTGTCATCACCATACTTTCAGTTTACATGATGTATAACGGTATTAGAAGCAATTTCTCATGAGAAAGAATTTTACAGATGTTGATCTTAACCGTTCTGTCGGAAATCTTCTTCGTTTGGGCGTTATTCTATCGGTTACCACTTCTCTGATTGGTTTTATTAAACTTTTCACGGAAGGCTTTAAAATGCCCCGAAAGTATAAGCTTCTCGATATGGGAACGTCTTCCGAAAAAGTTTGGGGACATTTTTGGGACACGCTTTGTAAAGGAGAAGGTATGGCTATCATCCAACTCGGAATTCTGATGCTGATTTTTACACCCTTAATGAGAATTATCTTTGCATTAATCGGCTATCTGAAAGAAAAAGATTATGTTTACGTAGTGATTTCATCTATTGTTTTGGCGATTATGGCGGTGAGTTTCTTTACGGGTTACGCACATTAATTTTATTTTGAAAAAATCAATGATTTTATTGAAAAAAGCATTACTGCTTATTATACTTTTTCAATTTATTGTAATATTTAGTCAGTCTAAAATTTCAAAAAGAGAACTTGAAATAATATTCAGAAAAAGTATTTCACAAACTAAAAAATCAAAGATGCACATTGGCGAAAATTCCTGGAAAATATGCATTGATAAAGATAGTAACGAAATAAATCTTTATGAAACGAAATTTGAAAATTATTCAGATTGTTGTAGATATAACAATTGGACTTTTTACAAAAAAAACAAGTTCATAAAAAATGAATCGTATATTTGCTCTGAACCACTATTATCAATAGTAACAACAGGTGATGACTGGTATGAAGTTGATTATATTGACGATGAAAATTTAATTCTTATTATTAAAAGTAAAAAGAAAACTGAAAATTTTATTGTTAAAGAAATTCAGAAGAGAAAAGATAATTTGCATATCATCAAACTTATTAAAATTTAGTCTTTACAATTCATAAAACTCCAATGGTAAATCATCCGGGTCCTGTGTAAAGAAAAACTCTTTTCCGGTAAATTCATCAATGCGGATTTCTTCACAATTTAAACCTTTTTCAATTAATTCTTCACGCTTTTCATTCACGTTTTCAACAGAAAAAGCCAAGTGCCTTAATCCGCAAGATTCTGGTCTGGAAGGACGCTTTGGAGGATCTGGAAATGAAAATAACTCAATGACATAATGATCTCCGATTGCTAAATCTAATTTGTAAGACTGTCTTTCTTCACGGTAGACTTCACGGATGATATTCAATCCTAAAATTTCAGTATAGAATTTTTTTGAAACTTCATAGTCTGAACAAATAATGGCGATGTGATGGATTTGCATTTAATTTATTTTTTGCAGTTTTCTTTTCTTCTTGTATCGATTAAATATTGAATTTTCCAAACATTGTTTTGTTTTACCAGCTGAAAACTATTGGCTCCGCAATGTGAAAATTTCCCTCTAAAATAAAATTCATACGGTGTAAAAACACTCGCTAAGTTTCCGTCAATCTGAATGGAAGAATACTTTATTTTCTCATCTAAATCATTCTTTTTTAAATTAGAAATTGAGGAAACAAAATTTTTCAGTTCATCCGTTTTCACTGTTTCATCTTTTGAAATGGTTTGCAGAATAGCATTTTCATAAAAAACTGAGCTTACCATTTTTGCATCAGCATTCTTCATTCCGAGAAAAAGATTATTAATGGTTTCTTTGATTTGATTTTCCTGAGAAATTTGTCCGAAACAGAAACAAGTTAGAAACAGCAGAACGATAAAAGCTATTTTTTTCATTTTGGGAATATTAACGATAAAATTAATGAAATTTTATTTCGGAATCTCTGTTAATTATACAATTTTTAAGAACATTTGAACTTGAATAAAGGCAAAAATATCTTAATTTTATATCTTTATCGAACGTATATGCCGATCATTTATTATACATTTATCTCTTTATTATTCATTTTCACCATCTTACCAAAAATCCCAAGTTCACATTGGATTTTTCGTGTTCCTGATTTTGGTAAAATTCAGATTACTTATCTTACCATTATTATTTTTGGTTTTGGTTTTTTTATAGAAAGAAATGAATATTTCTGGTATTCTCAGTTTTTTTTATTGGTGTTATTTATCTATCACGGGATAACATTGGTAAAATATACTCCGCTTTATCCTGTCAAAAAACATCAGAGAAATTCACATTCATCAAAGAAAATCCATTTTATTTCGGCAAATGTTTACCAATTTAATAAAGAACACAATCGCTTTATTGATTTGATCAATCGAAACAAACCTGAAATGTTTTTAACGATGGAAAGTGACAGTCACTGGGAAAATGCATTGCAGGTTTTAGAAAACGATTACCCGTATCAGCATAAAGTGACGTTGGAAAACACCTATGGAATGCATTTTTATTCTAAAATAAAAATTGAAGATTCAAAAACGCATTTTTTTGTCGCAGACGATATTCCTTCTATTGAAGCACATTTGAAAACACAAGAAGGTTTTGAATTTGTATTTTTTGGCGTTCATCCGCCACCTCCAAGTCCCACTGAGGAAGAAACTTCCAAAGAAAGAGACGGAGATATTTTGAGTGTGGCAAAAAGGGTGACAGAAATTAAAAAACCGGTTATTGTTGTAGGCGATTTCAATAATGTTGCATGGTCTAAATCTTCTATTTTATTTAGAAAAACAAGCGAACTGATCGATCCACGGGTTGGTCGTGCTTTTGTGTCTACTTTTCATGCGAAATACAAGCTTTTCAGGTTTCCGATTGATTTGATGTTTCATAGTGAAGATATTTTCATTGAAGAATTAAAAACCCTTGAAAACTTCGGTTCTGACCATCTACCAGTTTATTGTGAGTTTTTTATTGATGAAAAAAACAACCAGCAAGGAGAACGCATTGAAACGGCTGATTCTGAAGAAAAACAAGAAGCCGAAGAAATGATTCAGGAAGGAAAAGAGGAAGATGGAGAACGTGATGCTGTTGTGACCGAGGATTGATTTATTGTATCATTCTCAATTTAGAGTTACTAAATCAAAAAAAGCGAACCAAAGTCCGCTTTTGTTACTTACTTAAAAAGGCCAAAGATTTCGCCAATCCCATTCCCAATTGATTGTTCTGTTTCTTCCCCAAGTTTCGATGACTTCGCCTTTTTGATATTCTACTAAAAGTAAAGATAAGATCAAAATAACGAGAATAACGATGAAGATTTTCTTTTTCATTAAATGGTTTAAAAATTTTCAATAAGACATTTTCGCATAACTATCGAAAGAATAAATATTTAAGTTATACTCCTTGATAATTTTCATAATTCCATCGGTATCATCTCCGAAACTTGTGCTACAATCATCTGCCAAAAAGATTTTTCCATTATCGAAAATAATATCATAGTATGGATCTTGAGGATTTTGAGGAAGAATATAAGGTACCAAAGTCCTCACTTTAAAACTGTCAGAAAATGATTTTGCAATAAACATCGCTCTTTCATTTGAATTTTCATCTGGAGTTCGGTAAATTGAAATGGTAAATCCAAATTCAAATTTTTCTTTTTGATAATATGTATTAAAAAAGATTTGATTTGAATTTTCAATATCCAAATCTGTTGGAGGAATATCTTTAAAATCATAATAAAACACTGAAAGACTTGGAAATAGATTGTGCAGTTTTTTCCCTATTTCTTCTGTATCTACTTTTCTATCTAAATAAATATCTTCCATATTTAAAACTAAAAGAAGGGATTTCTTACCATTTCATCACATCTTTCACCACTCCATTTTTCTGAGTATGCTGTAAAAATTCAGCTTCAATAAATGATTTTATCTGATCTTCAGAACCATCATTTGGGAACAACAAATGAACGTTTGCACCTGCATCTAAGGTAAAGAACAGAGGTAAATTTGTTTCTCTTCTAAAGTCCCAGATTTTATTAATGACTTCTAATGTTCCGGTTTTCATCAGAATAAAAGCAGGTTCGCTCATCATCATCATGGCGTGAAGTGTTAAAGCTTCATGTTCCACCAATTTGATGAACTCTTCCATGTTCCCGGATTTCAGAATTGCTTTCATCGGAACAAAATTTTCTCTCGCCTCCTGAAATCTTCTTTCCGCGTACGGATTGGTATTCATTAAACCATGGCCAACCGTTGAAGAAACACTTTTTACCCCTTCATGAATCAACAGAACCCAATCATTAAAATCTTTAAAAACAGGATGGATTTCGTCGTCAGAATATTTCACGGCAAATAAATCAGAACTTCCTTCAACCTCATCCGATTTCCCCCAAACAACCAAGCCGTTGTAAAGACTTCTGCAAGCACTTCCGCTTCCTAATCTTGCCAGAAAAGATGCTTTTTTGAGCATGAATGATGATTGATCATTGATCATGGATGATTCTGAAAATTGTTCATCTAATTTCATCAGACATTTTGCAATCGCTCCGAAACCTGAAGCTGAACTTGCAATTCCTGAACTGTGAGGAAAAGTATTTTCTGTTCTGATGATATATTTTCCTTTTAAAATCCATGGTAAATATTGCTCAATATTTTTGAAATATTTCTCGATTTTCTCGGCAAATTTTAATTCTTCATTTCCTGCTAAAAAAGTCTGAACAGAAAATGGCTCATTTGCTACAAATTCCATTTCTGTATTGGTTTTACAGTGATTTAAGGTAAAACTGATACTCGGATTTGCGGGAATCTGGTCTGTATATTTCCCCCAATATTTTATCAACGCAATATTGGATGGACAGCTTTCTGAAACTGTTTTATTCTGTATCGTAAAATTTTCTTTTCCTAAAAAATCGTTTGTTGTCATAATTTTAGTTTAAAATGGTAAACTTATTTTAACCTTGATTATTAAAGTATTTTATTAACTCTTGATCCTCTTCTACCATATGATCTGTAATATGAAAAACATCTTTAATCCAAGGATGTTTTAATGCCTCCTCCCTCTGTAATAATTTACCCAAAATTTCAGAATTCCATGGAGATTCATTACCGTCTAAAATACTTACATTCCAATTTTCTTTGTCAACCCACAATTTAAATAAAAATGACGTTCTATTTGATGGAATTTCGTCTGTTCCCCAATCTCCTAAAGATATCAAACCCAAAAAATCATCATGATCTTTAGTAAAACGAACATAATAAATTGCAAAAGCACTATCATTTTCGTATACAAAACGTGTAAGTTTTATGGTTATATTTCCACAACAATCACAAATTTCACTAACTGGTTCTTCAAATTCGATTTCAAGCATATTTTGTAAAAAGGCTAATACATTTTTTCAATTACATCTGCATATTTTTTCAGCACGATGTTTCTTTTCACCTTTAAAGTCGGCGTGATTTCTCCGCTGCTGATTTCAAATTCAGAGGGCAATAAAGTAAACTTCTTCACTTTTTCAAAATCAGACAAATGTTGCTGAAGATCTTTTATTTTTTCTTTATAAAAACCGACAATTTCATCTTTCTGAACAATCTTTTCCCAATTTGTAAAGCTGATATTGTTTTTCTTCAAATAATCTTGCAGAAATTCAAAATTCGGAACAATTAAAGCTGAAACAAACTGCCTGCCTTCTGCAATCAAAACAATCTGCTGGATGAAGTTATTATTGGTCAGCAGATTTTCGATCATCTGTGGCGCAATATATTTTCCGTTGGAAGTTTTCATTAAATCTTTCAGGCGATCTGTAATGGTAAGATTTCCATTGGAATCTATTTTCCCCGCATCTCCGGTTTTAAACCAACCATCTTGGGTAAAAACTTTTTCGGTTTCTTCAGATCGGTTATAATATCCTTTCATAATTCCGTTTCCTTTCGCCTGAATTTCATCGTTCTCTCCGATTCTGATTTCTACTCCGGGAAGAGGCTTTCCGCTTGTACCGTGTTCAAAATGAGTAAATGGAAAAAGTGTTAAAGTCGCGGTAGTTTCAGTTAAACCATAGCCAACCGTCACATGAATTCCGATCGACTCAAAAAAACGGGTAACTTCCGGTGAAAGAGAGGCTCCGCCACAAGGTAAAAACCAGAGTCTTCCACCCATTTTTTCTTTTACCTTACTGAAAACCAAAAGATCAGCAAGCGTTTCTTTTATTTTTAAACCAAAAGGAATTGGTTTTTCATTTCTTCTTAGTTCTGCGGTTTCCCAACCTGTTTTTAATGCCCAGTTGAAAATTTTCTTTTTTGATGAAGAACTTTCTTCTGCTTTTTCTAAAACTCCTGCATATATTTTTTGAAAAAACCTTGGTACAGCACACATCATCGTGGGCTTAACCTCTTCCAGAGTTTTGGCAATATTTTTTGGATCTTCCAGAAAATAAACTCTTGCTCCGCCATATAAACAAAGCAGGCTCCAGCTTCTTTCAAAAACGTGGGTTAATGGTAAAAATGCCAATGATAGCTCTTCTTCAAAATTTTTAAATTTAAAAAATTCAAAATGCGCATTGAAAGCTTTAATAAAATTTCCGTGGGTCAACATTACTCCTTTTGGTGTTCCTGTTGTTCCGGATGTATAAATTAAGGTGGCAATATCTTCATATTCTTTCTTGCAGAACTCGATTTTTGGAGATGCTTTAGCAATAAAATCTTCAAGATAAAAACTGCTGAATTCTTTCTTGATCCAGACTGCTTTTTTAGAAACAACAATCGTTTCCAGGGTACTTTCTTCTTTTTTCACAAGCTCCAGACAAGCATCATACTGAACCTGATCTCCCGCTAAAATTAACTTTGCACCAGAATCGTTAATGATATATTCTGCCTGTTCTGCATTATTTGTAGAATAAATGGGAACCGTGATGGCTCCGATCGTCATTGCAGCCAAGTCAAAGATCATCCATTCGGAAGAATTATCCGAGTAAATTGCTACCTTATCATTTTCCTGAATTCCTGCATTTTTCAATGCATTTGCTGTTTTAAAAACAATTTCACCGAATTTTTTCCAACTCAGTTCTTTCCATCCCGCATCTTTTTTATTAAAGCCAATTGCTGATTTTAAAGGATGTTTTTCTACATTTTTTCTAATGATTGCCTCTGCAAGATTCATTCGTTTTTATTCAGCTTTTTATCGTTAATATAATTATTGAGATGAAAGTTGATGCTTTCAGAAACAGGTATAAACTGGTAATTTAATTCTTCCTTTATTTTTTGATTAGAAATCTTAGTCATTGTCGAAATAGACTCGATATTCGTTTTGGTAATCATTCTTAATTGAGGAATGAGCCATCCTAAAAGAATGTTGGCAACTCTTCCCAAATTTAGTTGAGATTTTGAAAGAATTTTGGCTTCTTTTAATCCTAATTTTGTCCGAATCTGTCTTCCGAGATCAGCATATTTTTTACCTTCGGAAACAACCACAAATCGTTTTCCGAAAGTATTTTTCTCCATTAACTGAATTGCAATTTCGGCAACATCTCTTACATCCACATAATTGGTTCCACCCGAAAAAGTAAAACTGTTTTTTTCAAAAGTCGGAAATATATCGCCGCTGCTTTTGCCCCAATTTCCGCTTCCGATAATCATTCCCGGATTGATGATGATAATATTCATTCCTTCTGCAGAAGCTCTCCAAGCTTCCATTTCAGAAAGATGTTTTGAAATGGCATAAGCAGAATGCTCTTCTTTGGCATTAAAATCCGAACTTTCGTCAAGTTCTCCTTTTTCGTTCAATACATCTAAAACGGCTATTGAACTTACATGAAGAAATTTTTCAACGGAAGATTTTTCACAAGCATACAGAAGATTTTCTGTCGCTTTGATGTTGGTATGCTCCATTTCTTTTTTATCTTTCGGATGAAAACTTACTTTGGCAGCACAATGATAAACTTCTGTAACATCTTTTAAAGCGAACTCAATAGAATGAATATCGTCAAAATCAACATCAATCCATTCGATTTTATTAAAAAAATCGTTCGGATTTTCGGTATAAAACCGATAAGAATGTTTTACTTCGTCAATATTGCTTGAAGGTCTTTTGGCAGCCCGTACTTTTCTTCCTTTTTTCAGAAGTTCGAGAACGATGACTCTGCCTAAAATTCCTGTTGCTCCTGTTACAAAAACCATTTATTATATTCCTACTTGATTGCTCACTAAATTAAAATAATAATTTCTTTTTTCCAGCAGTTCTGCATGATTTCCTTTCTCTACAAAAGTTCCTTCATGAAGTACCAGAATCTGGTCTGCATTTTTTATGGTACTGAGTCGGTGCGCAATAATAATGACGGTTTTTCCTTTAAAAAAATCAAAAAGATTTTCCATGATTTCTTTTTCGTTTTGCGCGTCCAAAGCACTTGTTGCTTCATCCAAAAGAAAAACTGCAGGATTTTTATATACCGCTCTTGCAATTAAAATTCTTTGCTTTTGCCCTGTACTCAGACCCATTCCGTCATTTCCGACAACTGTATTTAAACCTTGCGGAAGCTGACTGATTAATTTCTGCAAATTTGCAACTTTTACGGCATAATTCAGCAGATTTTCATCAATATTATCCTGTTTAAGAGTTATATTGTGGCGGATGCTTTCAGAAAAAACAAAACCTTCCTGCAAAACCGTTCCCGTAATATTTCGCCATTCATTAAGAGCAATATCGGAAAGTGAATGTTCTCCAAAATTAATTTGTCCGGAATCAGGCTCGTAAAATCTAAGCAGGAGCTTGAAGAGTGTGGTTTTTCCGCTTCCGCTTTCACCGACAATTGCCGTCACTTTTCCTTTTGGAATAATTGCATTCAAATCTTTCAGAATCAGAAAATCTCCAAAACCGAAACTGATATTATTAAGAATTATATCCTTACTTGTATTAATTTCTTTGATTTCCTGATTTGTATTCTCTACAGGCTTTGTGTGAACTTCAGAAATTCTTTCGAGACTTAATTTAGCATCCTGAGAAATTTCGATAAAATATAAAAGCTGGTCGAAAGGCGAATTCATCTGACCGACGATAAAACTTATCGCAAGCATCATTCCCAAAGTCAAATTACCTTCGATAACGGCAAAAGCAGAGAAACCTGTAATCAGAATATTTTTTAACTGTGAAATGAAACCTGACCCAATCATCTGGTATTGAGAAAGTTTCAGAGCTTTTTTATTTCTTTCAAAAACATCATGCTGTAAATTTTCCCATTTTAATTTTTGAAAATTTTCTGACTGGTTGATTTTGATTTCAGACATTCCCGAAACCATCTCGTTCAGAATATTCTGATTTTTGCTGTTTAAAACAAATTCTTTCTGGTCTAAAATTTTTCTCCGGTTTAAAAAAACGGAAATCCAGATCACTGAAAGTGCACTCAAAACGAAAAAAATCAACAAAATAACAAGATTGTAAATTCCTAAAACCACCGAAAAAACGATGAGATTTAAAAATGAAAAAAGTATGGAAAGTGTATTCGTTGAAAGAAAGGAGTTTATTTTTTGATGATCTAAAATCCTCTGCTGAATATCGCCCAGTTTTTTAGATTCAAAATAAGAAACCGGAAGCTTAATCAGTTTTTCTATAAAATCACTGATGAGTTTAATATTAACTTTCGTATTGACTTTCAGCATAACCCAACTCCGGATAAGTTCCATAAAACTGTTTCCCGAAAAAAGAAAAATCTGTGACGCAATAATCATCAAAACAAGATTTTTATCTTTCGAATTGATTCCTTTATCTACCAAATTCTGGGTAAGAAACGGAAAAGCCAAAGTAATAATACTCGTCAAAAGCAAAGTGAAAACCAATACAATCAACGATTTTCTGTGAGGTTTTAAATAAGAAAAAAGAAAGCTGAATCCTTCCTGAACTTTCTCTTCTTTTTTTTCGAAAAACTGCTGAGTAGGTTCAAGCAAAAGCGCTTTTCCTGTTTCATTATTCTGAAGCCAGCCGTTTTTAAATTCTTGTTCGGAAAGCAGAACTTTGCCATATTCCGGGTCAGCAAGCAG
This sequence comes from Chryseobacterium sp. RLHN22, assembly GCF_051011795.1. Taxonomy (NCBI): domain Bacteria; kingdom Pseudomonadati; phylum Bacteroidota; class Flavobacteriia; order Flavobacteriales; family Weeksellaceae; genus Chryseobacterium; species Chryseobacterium sp. RLHN22. The sequence goes on along the minus strand of NZ_JBPCHW010000004.1, from coordinate 116,307 downwards.
GATTTTATTGCTTTTTTCCTGTGGAAGCAAAACCACAAAATGTTCTTTTTTCCAATGTAGGATACAAGGTTTCGGAGCCTCTAACATAAGCCTTTCAAAATCCGTTTCTACGGCAAGTGTTTCAAAACCCAGTTCGTGAGATGCAGAAATTAAATCATGAAAACTCACTCCCGTTCTGGACTGGAAGGTAATCAGGCGAAGATATTCCGCAGAAAATTTTTTCCCGAAATATTTGGTAATGATCCTGAGACAGGTCGGTCCGCAATCCATCGAATCGAGCTGTCTGTAAAAAGTAACCTTCGCCACGCTGAAAAACTATTTTAAAACAGTATTATTCCTTCTCGGAACTTTTCCACAAAGAATATCGGCAATACTTTTCGAAATCGCATGGTCATCCAGAAGATTATCGAGCCAGAAAAATTCGCCGGCTGCATTAATTTCAATAAAATAATAGTCATCTTCGGGCGAAACAATCATGTCGACCGCACCATAATCAACGTTATAAACATCAAGCAAATTCAAAAGTTTTTGCTCTATTGATGACGGAATTTTTGTTTTTTTCCATTTGTCAATCAAATTAACACCATCTTTTCTCCAATCGGTTTTTCCGTCTTCGGATTGCTGAGAATCGATTTCGAAAGCATAAACTTCCTGCCCCACAATCGTAATCCGAAGTTCTTTTTTCTTTTCAATTTTCTTCTGAAACTGCATCGGACAATACACCAATGAATCTAATCTTTCCAGACTTTCTTCATCAATCACATTCGTGAAAACCACATTTTCAACGCCATCTTCATAGATGGCAAAACCGGTCTGCATTTTTCCAACCACATTCTGATATTCCAGAATAAAACGTTTTGCTTCTTCAGAATCATTTGTAATGCAGGTCTCAGGGATTTTGAAACCTAATTTATTGGCAATTTTAAGCTGCTCTTCTTTGCTGTCGATTCTTCGGTAAACGCTTGGTTTTCCTAAAGAATAACAATCCAGAGATTCCATAAATCCGAAAAGTGTATGTCTGATTTCTCCCATTGCAGGACCGAAAAATTTGGTTTCCAATTCTTCTTTCAAACCTGTTCCGATGTTGTATGCTCTGCGATACCAAACCGCAGAAATATCATCAAGACGGATTTTCTGATCTTCAGTTTTCAGATAAGAAATCCATTTTCCATTTTCAAAAATGGTGGATAATTGGTTTTTTAAAGGATATAAATCGACATCAAAACGGATGACTTCAAATTTGTTTTCAATAATAAATTCTGTGACTTTTTCAATCGAAAAACTATCCTGTGTATGGGTGATGATTAAGATTTTATTGTTCATTGGTGTGTATTCTGTTTATCAAATAATCTGCGATTCTCTGTGCAATCGGGAAGTTTAATTCTTTCTGTAACATTCCCCACTCACCTTGCGGATTAACTTCCAGAAAATAATAATTTCCGTTGGTACTTTTTATCATATCGATGGCTCCGAAAACCAAACCCATTTCTTGCATCATTAAGGTTAAATTTTCTTCAATATTTTCCGGAAGCTCATATTCTTCCCAGAAAAATTCTGCTTGAGCAATTCTCCAGTCTACATGAAGTTTATTATTGATTTTTCCTGTAAAAAATTCTCCATTAAGATAGACAATTCTCAGTTCATAATCTTTTTCAATATAAGGCTGAAAAATCATCGGGCAAACGGCAATGTCAGAAAGCTGTTCAAGGTTATCTTCGTCAAACAATAAGGTCGAAACCATTTCCTGACCGTTCATTGATTTTGAAATCGTTCCGTGAAGTTTTGCAATCGCCTTTCCATGACAGTGCTGATAAAAAAACTCTTTTACGGTCTCTTCATCATTAGAAAAAATGGTTTTGGGAATTATTAAGCCGTTTTTTTCAGCTAATTTAAGCTGTAATATTTTATTAAACTCAATTTTTCTTTCAGCCTGCAACGGATTTATCCAAGGAAGATGCTCAAGAGTTGTGAAAAGGTTGAATTTTAAACTTTCATATTCATTTAGATAAATATTTCTATAATTTTCATCAAGGTCTTCCGGAACGGTAATACTCCAGGTTTTGCGATGCCAAACTGCTTTTATATCTTTAGAATTGATCTGATTTCCTGATTCATCCGTTATGATAAATGAGTCATCATATAGATTTAATTTCATCTGATGATTTAAGTAATCAGAATTCAGTCGAAAAAAAGGAATATTTTTCGATATCAAATAATCAAAAAAGAGGTCGATAGTATAAAAATCCTGAGAATGGGTGATGCAGAGAATCATGTTTTAAATATAATAAAAAAGGAAACTTGACGTCTAAGTTTCCTTCCAATATAAATTGTTAATATGCTCTAAATTGAGGAGGTATTAAACTCCGCTTTCGTCACCATCAGACGGATATTTCATAGTCTGCTGACCATCATACGCAGGTTTGGTAACTGTATCTTTTGTAGGAACGGTAATTCCTGATGCGGAAGCTCCGCCTTTAACCGCTTTTGTATCTTTAATCTGATTTTCTAAAAACGAAGCAAAGAACGGTTTTTTTAACTTTTTCTTTTCCATAATGAAATATTTTTATTGATTAGTTGAATCTAAATTAAAAATTATTTAATCATCAACAAAACAATGAGGTATGCTTTATGAAAAATTTAACGTTTATAATTCACTAATTGCTAGTTATTTTTTAAGCCTAAAAAATCTTTAACCACAACTGCAAAATCAACAGGATTATCTGCCTGAACCCAATGCGCTGCGTTTTTAATTTTTACAAATTTTGCTTTTGGAAATTGCTGTTTGATAGAAAATTCATCCTGTGGCAAAATGTAATTTGATTTTTCTCCGGCAATAAACAAAGTCTCACCTTCAAAAACACCAAATTTAATAGCATTCGATACAAACTGATTGTATTTTTCTGAAAGTGTTTTTAGATTAAACCTCCAGTTGAGTTTTTTTGAATCGCCATTTTCTTCCCAATACAGATTTTTAGCCAAAAATTGAATCGTTGACTTCTCGGGAATATATTGTGTCAGAACATTTTCCACCTCGCCTCTTGATTTCACCTCATCAAAATTCACCGTCTCAAGAGCTTTAATAATCCCCTGATGATGTGGCGGATACGCTTTTGGACCAATATCAACAACGATTAATTTCTCAACTTTTTCAGAATAATTGATGGCGAATTGCATCACCGCTTTTCCGCCTAAAGAATGTCCCAAAACATGAGCTTTTTCGATTCTATAATAATTCATATAATTGGCAATATCATCTGCCAAATCATCATGCGACATATTTTCTGAATGAAAACTTCTTCCGTGATTTCTCAAATCAATCAGATGAACGGGAAGAAATTCTCCCAGTTCTTTCCCGAAGCTTCCCCAATTATCGAGCATTCCAAACAAACCGTGAAATACTAAAAGCGGTGTTGACGATAGATTTTCGCCAAATATTTTTGAGTGTAAGATTTCCATTTTTTGTTGTCTTTGAGCTGGAAGTTGAATAATCAATATTGATTTTCCAGCACTTAAAAATTGATATAAATAATTTTATAAATTCAGTTTAAGATATTCTGAAATAATTTTTGCCTTACATTCATCCCAATCAAAAGTTGAAAACATTTCCGGCTGAGGAAAAATATCTGCATCAACAAAATATGTAAGTGATTTTAACATCATAAAATCTGTATGATCAATATACTTTTCATTATAAAAAGCTATCATTTCGTTTAAACTGAATTTTTCCAGCAGAAAATATAGATCTATAAAATCTTTTTTTGTTCCTCGCCCTTCTATCGCATTTAATTTCATTGCAGAAATGTCTTTTGGTGAAGCCATACGAACAGAATCAATGACGATGCTTCTATCAAGAAAAGGGTACCTGTGATTCACAAAATCGACTTTAATTCCATTAATAGAACAAATTAAAACACTTCGACTTCCGGAAATTTTCTGTACTTTACCAAGCTTTTTTAATTCTTCTAAGATTTTATCTTCATCAATTTCTTTATTCGCAAAAAAATCTAAATCAACAGAATTTCTATGACCGAATTGCAATGCTAAAGCAGTTCCTCCAACTAAAATATAATCAGAAAAAAAAGCCGAGTTCATAATACTTTTTAGGAGTTCCAGTAATTCTGTACTAACTGTCTGTGTTTGTAACATCTGAATTCAGATTTATCAATATTGAAAATTGTGGATAGAAAAGAAAGCGATACAGCGTCAAGACTTCTTAAATTCAGAGAAATATCTTTAATTTTCTGTTTACCATAAAGAGATTTTAATAATTCCCAGTCTTTTAATTTGCCATATTCCACAACACGTCCAACCATAAACTCTTTATAGTTTTCAAGATCAAAAGTTGCCAAATCCACATCCCAAAAGAGATGTTGAGAAAAGTCTTTGATGGAAATTTCAGAATTCATATATCAAATATAAGCAAATTCTACCATTTCGCCAATCTCTTCAAATATGCCTGAACTGTATTTTCCATTCCCATATACAATGCTTCAGAAACTAATGCATGACCTATGGAAACTTCCAGAAGACTTGGGATATTATCTGCAAAATATTTTAAATTTTCTAAGCTTAAATCATGACCTGCGTTGATTCCCAAACCAAATTCTGCAGCTTTCACAGCTGTTTCGTAATAAGGTTTGATGGCTTCTTCTTTATTTTTGGAATAGTTTGATGCATAAGCTTCGGTGTACAACTCAATTCTATCAGCGCTTGTTTCTGCAGCAAACTTTACCATTTCAGGGTTTGGATCTAAGAAAATTGATGTTCTGATTCCTGCATTTTTAAATTCCGCTATAACCAATTTCAGAAAATCCATATTTTTTTCACAGTCCCAACCAGCATTTGAGGTAATAGCATCATCTGCATCGGGAACTAAAGTTACCTGCTCGGGTTTTATTTCTAAAACCATGTCGATAAATTCCCGGTGAGGATTCCCTTCTATATTAAATTCAGTATGAACAATCGGCTTCAGATCATAGACATCTTTTCTGGTGATATGTCGTTCATCAGGTCTTGGATGGATGGTAATTCCGTGTGCGCCAAATTCCTGGATTTTGATTGCAGCTTCAGTTACGCTTGGTGTTTCTCCTCCTCTTGCGTTTCTTAAAGTGGCAATTTTATTAATATTTACACTTAGTTTTGTCATTTAGAAAACAATTTTTGAAATACGGTTCTGAAGGATATTGCATTCAGTGGAAATTCCGCCAATACATGAATCATGCTTAATACAAAAAGCAGCATCAGACCGGTTTGATAATTAATCAGGTACAAAGCTATTGATAAAATCCAAATCGTTGCAACTAAAACCATCTTTTTTGGCTCTAAAGATCGGGCCCATCCAATAACAGAAGTTTTGGAAAACCAGTTGAGATAATGATAAGTGTAAGCGAAAGCAATGAAGATCTGGACTTTTATAATCAGAATTTCGGTTTCTGTTTTCCCTGTAAGAAAAACAAGCCACTGATTAATCAGTTTAAAACCTGTAAGATTAAATATACTTTTAGCCTGCGATATTTCTACAGCAAATGCTTCTACCGGTAAGTAATAAATAAGAAACGGCGTCCCTAAAAGCAAAATAATACTCAACAGACTTACTTTATCAGGGTTTGAAAGATACCCCGAAATCATAAATACTGCGGTAAATACATATACATGAATAATTGTTGGAATAAAAAGTCCGAAGAAGATGATGATTCCTGGTTTAAAGTAATATAAAGCAATGCAGGAAATCAAAAGTCCAATCGTCACACTTTTTAAAGCTATTGATTTTACAGTAAAGATGAAATAAAGGCTTACAAGAAAAAAAGCACACAACAGAATACCAATAAAAACCCCGTTATTCCATGTATAAAAATTAAAAATACTGATGTAATTTAAAAATAAAAAAATCGCCAGTGCGACTGACAAAAACACAAACAGCTTCACCGATTTCTGAGGCAGAAAATAATCTTTCTTTTTCAGCCATTGCAATTCTGTGAGATAATGAAGTGGCCCTAATACAGCGTAAGAAAAAAGAAAAGTATCAAACGGAAGTACACATGAGACTGCTGCCGCTAATAAAAGCATAGCAAGATTCAGAAACTCAACATTTCGATGAGACGTGTTATTTCCCATATATGCTTATGAATTAAACCTTAACACTGATCTGCATAATCTGAAGATCAAATTCTTTGGATGCCACCAGTAAATGATCAAAAATATCTGCCTGAATCTGCTCAAAACGTATCCATTGAGAATCATTAGCAAAGCAATACACCTCCAAAGGCAATCCTTGAGGAGTAATTTCAAGCTGTCGAACCATGATCGGACTGTCTTTATCAATTTCAGCATCATTTTCAAGATATTTCTGAGCATAATGCCTGAAAACCCCAATATTAGTCAGCTGTCTTCCGTTGATGATCTTATCATTGTGTTCTATTGATTCTTTTTCCTGACTTATTTCTGAAGTTTTTTCATGCAGATAATCTGAAATAAGATTGATTTCTTTTAAACGTTCAATTTCCTCATTACTTAAAAATTTAAACGAATTGATATTAAAGAAAATCGATTTCTTAATTCTTCTTGTATTCGACTCTGACATGACCTGAAGATTTTTGATCTCCGTAGTTAGCAAATCGTAAGTAGGAATTGAAGAAATAGTCTTATCAAAATTTGCAATTTTTGTGGTCAGCAAACTGATGTCTAAAATATTACCTTCGATATTATATTTGGGTATTCCGATCCAGTCTCCCACTTTAAGACTTTTAGAGGTCGCCACATGAATTCCCGTTACAAACCCTAAAATAGTATCCCTGAAAACCAAAACCAGAACGGCGGTAATCGCTCCTAAGCTTCCTACAATTGTTGTTCCTTTAATACCAAAAATTACACAGATGCTTACAATCGTAAACAGGAATATTCCTAATATTTTTACCGTTTCGGAGATTGCATTGATCGCCATCACCTTATAATAATCCTGCTGTATGGTAAAATAATTCCTAAAAGCAGTCAAAGATCTGTACAGCATTCCCGCAAGAACCAGAACCAAACCTAAATTCACACATCGAATGATGAAAATCGTTGTTTGCTTCAGCGCACCCACAAAAATCGATTCATGGAGCGAGCCAATAATGACGAGAGCAATGAAATGTGCCACAGAATTGGTTATTCTGGACTGATAAATCGATTTCAGAACGGGAAATCTGTTTTCATTGTGAAAGAAACGAAAAGTATAATTGATAATGATCTTGAATATAAAATCCAAAAGCAGAAAAATTGCTATCAGCAACCCTAATTTCACAATAATATGAAACACCCAATCCAGACCAGTAGGAGAAATTTTACTGATATAAATATAAAGCTGCTCACTGATCTCCTGAAAAAAACTCTTGGTATCTTTTATTTCGTCTTTCATCAAAACAAATTTAATAAAATAAAGGTTTACTTGCCCCCTATTAATCAAGAATAAAATTATTTCAATTAAAATATATTCAATAATTATTAAAATTCAATTCAAAAATAAAACCAAATTAATATAAAAATTATTAATTTAGCAATTCAAAATCCAAAAACTAAATTATATGAAAAAATTCAACTTGCTTTTGATTTTTTTGGTCCTTTTATCGTTAGGATCATGCAGATCTGACAATGAAACTCCTGCAGAAACAACAGTCGACAACAGCATAAAAACTGGTAAACTCTCAGGAAAAGTAATGTCCCAAAACGGAAGCAAACCAATTGGAGGAGCGTCCGTTTTTACTTTTGACGAGAAATATAAAATTTACTACACCACTTCCGATGCTGAAGGTAATTTTACACTCGAAGCTCCCATTGGTGATCGAAAGGTTTACATCCAGACAGGTGATGGCAGCAATTTCCGTACGGAAATTTCAACCTCGGTAAAACATAACGAAACGGCTAATTTAAATGCAAATCAGACCAAGCTGAACCAGGTTGCAAAAATAGCTTATATAAAAGGAGCTTATGACAAAATTGAAGATATTATCCAGAATCTGGGCTACACCGCTACAGAAATCACCAATACAGACCTTGCCAACATTACAACAATAGCCCAATACGATATTATCTTTCTGAATTGCGGATCAAGAAATTACACTTTAAACCAATCGATTTACCCTGCAATTGATGCTAATTTAGCGACTTTCGTTGCTAATGGGGGAAGTATTTATGCATCCGACTGGGATGTTGCCTATTTGGTTGGCGGAACAGATAATACCAACGCCTGTTTACTTCCGGGAGGCTTTGTTCCGGATTCAAAATTATGTTCAACAAATACCGGAACTTCAGGTATTGTTCCTGCAACGGTAAACAATGCAGGATTATCTGCAGCATTAGGCTTCAATACATTGAATATTGACTTTGATTTGGGATTATGGCAAAAAATCGTGAATTATGATCCTGCTTACTGGGAAGTTCTGGTAAAAGAAACTTCATCAAATAATGCATTAATGATCAGAACCAATCATTTTACAGCAACCGGAATTCCAAGTACACCGATCGGAAATGCTCCAAGCACAACATTTACGACTGTTTGTATTACCCTACCAGGAAATATTCAGATCAGTATTTCTGTACCTACAGCTGCTGTTCCTTATCTGGTAGCGTTAGGTGCAACAGTAGGACCTTGCTCCGGATCTACAAATAGTGGATATATCTACTACACAAGCTTCCACAATCATGCTACAGGAAATATCGGGAATGCAGGAGTAATTCTGCAATATGTCATTTTGAATCTTTAAAATCGGCTTAAAAATTGATACATAAAAAAGTGGCTTTTTAAAGTCACTTTTTTATTAAAACAGATATGGATCATTCAGTAATAACCTTTCTCAGTATCATTTTACTTATTCTAGGAATCTTAGGAACTTTTCTACCCGTTTTACCCGGACTTGTTTTGAGCCTTGCCGGATTATTAATTTACAAATACGGCACAGATTCGGATTTATCTATGCTATATATTTGGACTTTTGTCATCTTGACACTCGCTTCTGCAGTTTTAAATTATGTGATCCCCGCAAAAACCAACAGAAAATACGGCGGGACACGTTGGGGAAGTATAGGATCGGTTGTAGGAACTATCGTCGGGATGTTTTTACCAATTCCGTTAGGGTTTTTAGTCGGGATGTTTGCCGGCGTTTTTATCGGAGAACTTTTGCATGACAGCAAAGACATGAATAAAGCCTTAAAATCTACAAAAGGAGCATTCATCGGCTTTATTTACGGAACAGGATTTAGTCTCGTAGTGGGCGTTGCCATGCTTTTGGTTGTAATTTTGGATATTGTAAATGTAATTTAATTATAAGAAATGTATAAAAGTATTCTTTTCGGTTTAGTTTTAATAAGTCTGATGAATTGCAAGGCTCAGAAAGAAGCTACAGCTCAAAATACGGATAACGTAAAAAGTGAATCGCCATTAAATACCAATAGTGAAATTATTTATTTCAATGAAGGAGAAAATAAATTCATCAAAGAATTTCAGACCAATATTACTTTTAAAAATATTGCTGAGGACAGCCGCTGCCCACAAGGTACACAATGTATCTGGGCGGGAGTTGCTGTTGCCAATGTAGAATTTATGAGTACAACAAGCAGACCCGTGATTTTGCAATTATCAACTTCGGAAGTCAGTGGGAAAAACTATCACAAAACCCAATCTTTCAATGGATATAATATTACCTTACAAGAAGTAACGCCTTACCCAACTTCACAGGAAGGGACAAAATCACTTTCGGGAAAGTATAAAATTGGTATTTTAATTAGCAAAGAAAACGACCAACAGAATTCTACCACGAGATAAGTTTCTTACCTTTTGAGGCAAGATATTCATTAATTTTTGAAAAAGGTTTGCTTCCGAAAAATCCTCTGTGTACAGAAAATGGTGATGGGTGTGCAGATTTTAATATAAAATGTTTAGCCGGATCGATGAGTTCGGCTTTTTTTTGTGCAAAAGCGCCCCACAAAACGAAAACTACATTCTCTTTTTTGTCCGAGATTTCTTTAATGATAAAATCTGTGAATTTTTCCCAACCCAGATCTTTATGTGAATTCGGAGTATGCGCACGAACTGTTAAAGTTGCATTCAACAATAAAACACCCTGTTTTCCCCAATCGTCAAGCTCTTTTGAAGTACGTTCTACCCCAATATCATTTTTTAATTCAATAAAAATATTTTTAAGCGAAGGCGGAGCCGTTACCTGTTCTGAAACAGAAAAACACAAACCGTTTGCCTGAAAGTCATTATGATAAGGATCCTGACCGATAATCACCACCTCAACATCTTCAAAAGGTGTAATTTCCAATGCTCTGAAAATCTGATTTTTCGGCGGAAAAACTTTTGTCGTTGCGTATTCCTGCTTTACTTTTTCCCAAAGGTTGGTAAAATAAGTGGTGTTTTTTATCGGGGCTAATATTTCTGTCCAGGTCATAAATTTAATTTGAAAATTTGAGAATGCGTTTAATTTGAGAATTCAATTTTAAAGCCAAGCTTTATTCTTAAAATTAGCGTTATAAAATTTATAATGCAAACTTAATAATTAAAAACTAGATTTCTCCTTCACCAAAATGACAAATGAAGCATTACTTCTTAAGCAAAACACTGATTAAGTGATTCGTGATTTGAAGTCCGAGATTTGAGATTTGAAATTCATTTTAATTTCTCAAATTAATTCATTTTCAAATTAATTATCTTTGCACTGTGTATATAGATAAAGAAGATTTAGACGAATTAGAATTTCCGCAATTGCTCGCAGAAATTTCTCCCTTTGCATATTCTCAGAAAACAAGAAATAAAATCCTTGAACTTCGTCCGATGAAGATTGACGAAGCAGAACTTTCACTGAAAAAAGCCTCAGAGTATTTATCGAGCTTCGAAAGTTCAAATGCAATTCCGTTTGATGAATATGAAGATATTGAAAGCGAACTGAAATTAATGCTGATCGAAAACTACCGGTTAGAAAACTCAGCTTTCATCAAAATCAAAACGCTTACTGAACAAATCGGAAAACTGCAGAAGTTTTTCCCGACCATGCCTGAAACTTTCCCGACATTAATTCAGGATGTTTCCGTTCTTGAATTTAAAAAGGAAATTATCGACAAAGTTGATAAAGTTTTCAACCGTTTCGGAGAAGTTAAAAGTGAAGCATCACCTATTTTAAAAGGTTTAAGAACTGAAATCCAACATGCTAAAAAAGCGATTACCGAGAATTTCAACAGAGCTTTATTTAATTACGGACAAAGTGATTTTTTAGATGACATTCGGGAAACCATTATTGACGACCAAAGAGTTTTAGCGGTAAAATCTGCGTATAAAAAAAGAGTTGCAGGAAGAGTTTTAGGACTTTCAAAAACAGGCTCAATCACTTATATGCAGCCTGATTCTGTCGTAAAGCATCACTTTAAATTAAAAGAAAGCGAAGAAGAAGAAAAAAAGGAAATTGATAAAATCCTGAGACAGCTTACTGCGGAACTGGCAGAATTTCAGCCGCAGCTCTGGAGATATCAAATGTATATTTTTGATCTTGATTTAACGAGAGCAAAAGCAAAATTTGCAGAACTCATCAACGGTGTTTTACCGAAAATCAACAGACATAAAACGCTGCGATTAAGAGATGCTTTTCATCCTTTATTATGGTTGAGAAATAAAGCTGAAAATAAGACCATTTTCCCACAAAGTCTTACATTCACAGAACACAACAGAATCATCTGTATTTCCGGGCCGAATGCGGGCGGAAAATCAATCACACTCAAAACGGTAGGATTGCTCCAGCTAATGATCCAAAGCGGAATTCTTGTTCCGGTTCATCCGAAATCGGAGATGTTTTTCTTTGATAAAATCATGACCGACATTGGTGATAATCAGTCTATTGAAAACCATCTTTCCACCTATTCATCACGCTTAAAAAAAATGGGTGGAATCATCCGTGAAGCCGACGCTGAAACGCTTTTACTGATTGATGAGTTCGGTACAGGTTCTGATCCTGAACTAGGTGGAGCTTTAGCAGAAAGTTTCCTTGAGTTTTTCTACGACAAAAAAAGTTTTGCGATCATTACAACGCATTATACCAACATTAAATTGGTTGTGGAACAGCTTCCGAATGCACAAAATGCAGCGATGTTGTTTAATGAAGAAACGCTGGAGCCAATGTATAAACTGGAAGTAGGACAAGCCGGAAGTTCATTTACTTTTGAAGTAGCTGAAAAAAATAAAATCCCAAGATTTATCATTCATTCTGCCAAGAAAAAGGTAGAACATGATATTGTGAATTTAGATAAAACCATTGTAAAGCTTCAACAGGAAAAATACGAAGTTGAAAAACTGAAATCTGATCTTGCAGAAAGAAAAGAGTCGGTGGAAGATAAACGTGATAACCTGCAAAAACTGAACGAACAGCTTCAGCAGAAATTATTCAACTTCCAGAAACTATATGAGGAGGAGCACCGTAAGCTACAGTTTGGGACAAAGATTGAATCGTTTATCGACAGTTATGTAAAAGGGAAATCGAGAAAAGATGTGGTAAAAGATTTTGTAAAAATTCTTGAACAGGAGAAATTCAGAAAAATAGGCGCTGATAAAGATGAATCGAAACGACTTCAGGTTGTGAAGAGAAAAATTACTCAGCAACTAAAAAAAGAGGAAGTTATCGAAAAAATTACTGAAACTAACGAGAAGATCGAAGAAAAGCGCAAAACAGATCGTGCGCTTTGGATGAAAGTAGGGCAACGTGTGAGAATAACAGGAAGTACAAGCGTTGGAACGATTGAAAAGATTTCAAGAAATAAAGTCATTGTCAACTATGGAACTTTCAAGACGACCATTGATGCTGATGAACTCGAAAGAATTTAAACCTGATGATAACGGTAAAAACTTTTATTACGTTTAAAGACTTTCTGAATTTTAATCTTAAAAACTCATTGCCCAGACTAATTATTTTTTCATTAATTATTTTGCTTTTTTTAGGACTGAACTTGTACGATATTGGATCTGATGTAAAAGAAGTTTTTCGCACAGCATTGTTTTGGCTTTTAATTATGCTAATTTTCATAACTGTACGTTCCTATTTCCGTTTGAAAAATGCATTTTATTCCAACAAGAAAATTCAGGAAGAAATTATTTACGTTTTTGATCAGGAAAAAGTAAATACGAGAGGAGAAACTTTTGACGGAGAGTTTACATGGGATTTCGTGCATAAAGTAAAAGAAAACAAAGATTGGTTTCTGATCTACCAAAGTAAAACGACGATGAATATGATTCCTAAAAAGTATTTTACAAAGAGTCAGATTCAGGAGCTTAGAAATTTAATTCAGAAGAATAATGTGAAAGCCAAACTGAGAAATGATTAAACAAAAAAAGAGCATCGGATATGATGCTCTTTTTTGTTTTTCATTTCTTTATAAATTTCAATCTGACCAAATTATCTTTTCCATTAAACTGAATAAAATAAACACCTTTTGTGAAATGCTGAACATTTACTGTTTTATTTTGGGAGTTTCCTTCACTCACTAATTGTCCGGCTGAATTGTAAATCTTATAATGTTCCTCTGATAAAATTCCTTGGATGAATAAAATATCGGAAACAGGATTAGGATAAACTGTGATTTCTTTCGGATGATGAAGATCATTTACTGAAAGTTCTGAAGAGCCAGTCAAATAAACGTCATAATCTTCAACTTCACCGTAACCAAAAGTACCACACCCATTTGCAACGGCTGTATTTGAAAATACAACTCTCATTGTAACTGAACAAGCGATATTTCCGCCAACAGACGCCAAAGAAGGAACTGCAAACTGACCATTGCTTATATTAGAAGAAGCTCCCGTAGAATTCAAAATAATTTCGCTAGTTTCAAAAATACCATTTGCATTGAAGTCAATCCACACCGTTACAAAAGCGGCATTTGGATTTACTGCACCACTTTTTGTAACAGAAATTTCATTGTTCACAGAACCCCAAATTAAATACACTTTGCGTGAAGCATCGGAACGATAATCTGTATAAAGAGATGCTGCAGAATTACTGATCATCGGAGTTGCCCCTAATGGGGTAACGGTAACATTCGAAGTATGCATAATGACTGAATTTGCGGCTTCGGAAGTACAATAATTTAGTTTTGTATTAAAAATCAGAATTGGTGACCAGGTTCCCGAAACATTATTGCAGATTTTGGCAACTCTAACTTCATAAGCTGTACAAGGCATTAAGCCGGATAGATTTACAAAATTTTGACCGGTAGGCGTTAGTGGCGAAATCCATGCAAAATTTCCGACAGGTCGATATTCCACAACATAATTTGAAGTATTTGGATCATTTACCCAGCTCACTGTTGCTTCAGTATGTGAAATATTGGTTACCGCTACATTTGCAGGAGCTAAAGTATCGCAAAAAAATTCATATTTTTCGATTTTATTTTTACTTTGATGAAAATTAAAAACGAATAAAGCAAAAAATAAACAGAGTAAATTTTTAGTCATATTTTAATATAATTGATCGGCTTAAAATTAATGTATTTAAATTAGAATATTCCAATAAAAGTGAATAAATATAATGCTAAATTTGAAAAATGAGTATAAATCTTAAAGTATTATGGATTTTTTACAGAAAACTTCTCATTCCGGGAATTTTGTTTTCTGTATTTTTATCGTTTCAGCTTGGGATAACCTTCGAAAATTTCAGTCTTTGTTTTGTTCTCATATTACCTTTGCTTCATTATTTTATTTATGAACTAAGATTAAAAAATGAGTATCATTTTTATGCAAATTTTGGTTTCTCGAGATTAACTTTATGGATCATTACCATTAGTTTGGGAATTGGTTTAAAACTTTTTGCCGTTATTCTATGAGTACGCTCCATATTGACAGCATTACAAAATCTTTTGGCGAAAAAGATATTCTTAAAGATATTTTTCTGAAATGTGAAACCGGAAACATTACCGGAATTTTAGGAAGAAACGGTTCAGGAAAATCTACTTTATTCCAGATTATTTTTGGAACACAGAAAGGGAATACACAATATATCAGATTCAACAATACTATTTTGCAGACGCAGTATGACAGAAAAAACAAAATTGCTTATTTACCACAACATCCATTTCTTCCAAAGAATGCAGTGATTAAAAATCTTATCGATTTATTCTGTAATAAAGAAGATGCACACAAAATTTCAGAATTAAATTTAATACAGCCTTTTCTGAATGAAAAAATAAAAACCCTTTCAGGCGGAGAGATCAGAGTAATCGAAGCATTAATGATTATTTACTCAAAAGCAGAATTCATTTTTCTTGACGAGCCGTTTCACAGCTTATCTCCTAAATTAATTTCAGAGTTAAAAGAAATTATAAAACAACAAAGTAAAAGTAAATCATTTATAATTTCTGACCATCAATATCCCTATGTTCTTGATATATCCGATGAAATTTATCTTCTTACCGAAGGTCACCTGAGATTAATTAAAGATTTAAAAGAGTTGCAACAATATAATTATCTGCCAAAAAATATTTAATTTATATCTTTGAGCTATAAATATCCATTATAATGAATTTCATCAACAAAGCAATCTATTTATTGATATTCAGTATTTTTTCTTTTGCATTGATTAATGCCCAAAGTAAAGTTCCTTTTGGTGTTGTTAAGGCTGAAGACGGCTATGCAATGGTACGTGTACACAAGGAAGATTACCGAAAAATCGTCGACAAAATAAGAATGCGAAAAGGAGATGTTTTTGTTTATGTAAAGCCAGCTCCCGGCGAAACCGAATGGATATGGATCAAGTATCCCGAAAAAGAAGAGCTTCCCAAACCTTTTGTAAGATACGACAGTCTTACAAAAGAAGGAATGGTAAATAAAGGTCGTATTGCATTTATTGACCAGCTTCCAAAATTTACTCCAACCCTTTCTAAAAACGGAAGATCGATTACTTTTATAGATAACAATAATCCTAAAATCCCGGCCAATCAAAGAACCAAAGTCGTGATTGACATTTATCCTTCCAGCGCTAAATTCAAAAAGCAGGAAAAAGATGCAGAAGGAAATATCGTTAAAATCGACAAAACAAAAACCTGGGGAATCGGGAAAGAGCTCCCGGAAGATTTAAAGGAGATCAAATCTGTACGCGTCCAGCAACCCGGAAGAGGTTCTGTATTCGTGAGAGAAGCGATCAAAAATATGTTTAATCCCACGATGGATTTTGAAAATATGGGGGTAACTGCCATTGATGATGACCATATTTATCTTTATATGATCAACGGATCCGGAGAAAACAGATATACTACCTTCTGGACAATCAAAGAAGGAAGAGCAATCAGTCAGATTGTTTATGCCAATCCCGAATAAATTCTGAAAATTTCATTTTATTATTCTTATTTTTGCACCCGAAAAAGGTTAAACTTTAGGCATTTTGCCTTGCTTAAAACTTTTCAGGAAACTGGTTCTGTTTAGCTACAGATTAAAAGGGAATCGTGTGAAAATCACGAACTGTCGCGCAACTGTAAGTAACTGAAGTCTTTATAATAAGTCACTGTCTCATTTACGAGATGGGAAGGCATAAAGATGTTACAAGTCAGGAGACCTGCCTTTTCTTTAGACAAAAACTTTCGCGATTTGAAGTTTATTGATCTCATTATTTTCAGAAAACTTGTGTTTCTGAATTATTCTGTGGATTCCAATTCATTTCATTTCGCTTTAATTAATAATGAAATATGACTACAGAAGAAAGAATTCAATTATCGGAAACCAGAATTTTCAAAGCCGTTTTTCCTAATACAACCAATCATTACGATACTCTTTTCGGTGGAACTGCGATGCAGCTTATGGATGAAGTAGCTTTTATTACTGCTACAAGATTTGCAAGAAAACGTGTTGTTACCGTAAGCAGCGATAAAATTGATTTTAAAAAACCTATTCCTGCCGGAACAATTGTTGAGCTAATCGGACGGGTTTCCCATGTTGGAACTACAAGTATGAAAGTAAATGTAGAAATCTATACCGAACAGATGTATTCTTATGAAAGAGAAAAAGCGATTGTGGGAGATTTTACTTTCGTTGCGATTGACGAATTTAAGAAACCAATTCAAATTCTATAAATGAAAAATTTCGGCGACCTTCGGTCGCCGAAATTTCAGTTCAGATTATTTTTCGATGGTTTCGGTGGGCTTTGCCTGCCGAAACCTTTTATTTTATTTCCCACAGATTTCTCGGATTTTCACAGATAATTGAGCATAAATTCCAGAAAATCTAAAGCATCTTTGTTATTAATTTAAAAAACTTTCAAATTCTGATACACAAGCTACCTCAGAACTTTTTCGGATTCAAGATTTAAATTTAAAAGATGATGAAAAGCTTCTCCCATTTCGTCAGAAGCTCTGCTTATCGCATTTTCCAGCATATTTCTAATTTGCAGTTCGGTCACTTTAGCTTCCGTCCAGCTTTTTCCTGATGTGTGGGAATTCAGGATAAAAGGCATGATTCGATCAATGGCACAGGCAAAAATTGCATCGGGCGTCTCTTCTTCTTCAAATTCCAGCCAAAGATTAAAAAATTCTGAACGAAGCGGCTCATCTAAAATTCCGAAAATATTCTGGGCAGAAAGTTTCTCTCTTTCGAACTTGCCGACCATTGCCGCTTCATCGAAAAGGAAAGTATCGCCGGCTTCAATTTCGACCAAATCATGAATGGATAACATTCTTATAACTCTCAAGAGATCAATATCGGCTCTGTTTTTTGCATAAGGAAAGAGAATCTGAGCCAAAATAATGATCTGCCATGAATGTTCGGCTGTATTTTCTCTTCTGGAATCATCTGCATTATAGTTTCTTCTTTGCACATTCTTCAAGGCATCTATTGCAAGAATAAAATCAATTTCTTTCTGTATTTTCATCTTCTTTTACAATTATCATTTTATTTGGTAGTTTTTTTACTATCCATTTGTTGTTTACTTTCTTTTTGACCGTAACTTTTACAGCTTCATGAGTGTGATCCTCTATCTTTTCATACACTAATACAATACCTTTTTTAGGAACAACTTCATATTCATAGGTATAATAAGATTGTCCTGATTTGGCAAAGGTTGTTAGCCTTTTATTTTTTTTATCTACATCAAACATTCCTTGGTAGCCACTTGCCAACTCTGTGAGTTCCGAACTTGGTACAAACTGCATTTTTGTAGAATTAAAAACATACACTTCATAAGATGCATTCCCGTAATTTCCGCCATTGCCGTTTCTTACCGCTAAATCTTCTGTTCCATCAAAATTAAAATCTCCAAAATACAGAGGTTCATCTCGTAACATTTCACGGGTAATCCTTATAATATCCTTGGAAGGTTTAAAATTTTGTCTAAAATAAAACACTAGATCCAGCGAATGAAAGGTCTGCTTTATGTTTCCATTCTTATCAGACAAAATCACCCATCCATTTCCTCTACATCCATCACTTATGCAGTCTTCCACATTAATTTCGGCATTGTATTTTTTGGAAATATCATTGATCTGAAACCTATGTTACCCGAAACATAATGGCCCAAGTAATACTATATGCAATAATTGGTAAAGTAATATCATATTCCTCATTAAACTCGGTCGTATCTGAAATAAGAAAGCTATCACAAAAATACAAATCATTACCCGATTTTAGCATTTTTTAAGTTTTAATTTAATTTCTTTTAATTTTTAATTAAAATCATAATACTGATTATCAATAAGTTAAAATTTAATTGAAATAATTTCACTACTTTGTATTGCATAATACCATTTTAATTATATATCTTTGTAATGTAAAATCAGAATAGGTTCAGCTAGCTAGGAACCAAAATCTGAAAATTATATAACTAATTAACAAAAACCTATTAAAGATGAATACCGAAAATACCAAAGCGCAAATGCGAAAAGGGATTCTGGAATTCTGTATTTTGAGCCTCATCAATCATAGAGAAATGTATGTTTCTGACCTTATCGATGAGCTAAAAAAAGGAAAACTGGATGTAGTGGAAGGCACCCTCTACCCTCTTCTCACAAGACTGAAAAACGGAGAGTTTCTCTCATACAGATGGGAAGAATCTACAGGAGGACCACCAAGAAAGTATTATCAGATTACAGAAAAAGGAAAAGCTTTTCTTACTGAACTGCAAAATACCTGGCAAGAATTAACAGATTCTGTAAACCAAATCACTCAAAAACACTAAAAACAAAGCTATGAACAAGACACTCTCAATAGGACTCGCAGGTTTCTCTTTTACCATAGAAGAACATGCATATATAAAGCTCAGCGACTATCTGAATGCTTTGAGAAGCTCATTGGATGCTTCGGAAGCTGATGAGGTAATGCACGACATAGAAATCAGAATGGTTGAAATCTTCAGAGATACTTTAGGAAAGCGTGAAGTGATCAACGATGCCGATGTTGAAAAAGTAATCGCACAGATCGGATCTCCTGAAAAAATCGAAGAACAGGAAGAAGCTTATTATTCTGAAAAAAATACAAAAACTAAAACTTCAGGAACAAACTATAGCGACAGAAAGCAACTGTTCCGTGATCCTGAAAGTCAGAAAATTGCCGGAGTTTGTGCTGGTTTAGCAGCTTATTTCGGAATGGAAATCAGCTGGATGAGATTAATTTGGGTAGGAGCATTTCTCTTCCTTTGGGTTGCACCCGGATCTTCTTTCCTTGTGATTATTCTTTACTTCATTCTTTGGGCAGTTTTACCAAAAGCAGAAACCGCTTCAGATTTTTTGAAAATGAAGGGAAAGCCGTTGAATTTCGATAATTTAAAAGAAGAATCCAGCAAAATTGTACAGTTTGCCAATGAAACAACCACCAGAGCAGGAGAAATTTTTATCGAAAATAAGCCTTACGTTAAAAATGCAGGAAGCGGAATCTGGAATGTTTTCAAATATATTATCGGGATTTTCTTCGCCATCATGGCAGTAAGCAGCATCATTGGAGTATTTGTATTATTTGGTATGTTTGGGGTAGAATCTAACTTTCCGGGAGCCAACGAAATGAGATTTTATTTTGACAACGACGGATTGTATAATGTTTTGGCAGCCATCATCATCATCGGATCTTTAATTCCTGCCATCCTTTTCAGTCTTATAAGTATTAAAATTTTCTCACCAAAAACAAAACTTAGAAATATTGGCTGGGTTTTAGGAGCTTTGTTTTTAACAGTAATCGCTTTAGGAACATTCTTCGGACTGAGCATGGCAAAAAGAGAGATGCTTTTCAAAGGTCATAAGGAAGACACTGAAGAAATTGCCATCAACACAGCTTCAGACAGCATTTATGTGGATGTAAAGCAGGTAGCAATTCCTCAAAACTTTATTGGGTACGACAATGATATTTATTCTGATAAAAAATCGGTTTACGAAGAAGATTACATTTACGTTGAAGTCACAAGAAAAGAAAACATTAAAGCACCTTATCTGGTTATTAAAAAAGAAGCAAAAGGCTATAATGTTCCGCTTAATGTAAATGTTCCTGTAGAAATTGTTGGCAATAAAATTTTACTACCGAATTACATCAAGTATCCTTATGATCACCGGTTCAGAGATTATCATATTGATTATGAGCTTGTCATTCCTCAAAATATGATCGTAATTCCGGTAAAAGACCGCGGAATAGACTTCAACGGAGATCTTGACAACAACGGAATCAATGACGATGAGGAAAATAACGATGAGAATTATGAAAATGATAATACTTTAAAAATAGAAAAGAATAAAATTTCTATCAATGGTTCGACCATCGAGTACAGTTCAGATGATAAAGACAGTGTTATCATCAACGGAGTAAAAGTTCCTGAGCATGCCGCCAAGAAAAAGATTGATTCTATAAAGAATATTATCAAGCAGAAAGAAAACGAAATAAAAAACATCAAGATAAAAGACGGTGAAAACGAAATTTCTATTAAAACCAAATAATTAACTTCAGAGAGTGCAGAAGGTGTGGGTGGAAAGACAACCGTTTGAAATTCACACTCTTCTTCTCTTAAAAAGATAAAAAATTCAATAGAAAGTGTCTTAAGTCATAAAATCTTTGTATATTCGTATATCCAAATTCCAGTAAAAACAAACACAAAAAAAATTTAAACCATGGTACAAGTAGTTATCGAAATCGCTGTAAAAATCGTAGATTTAATCAGCCGTTTATTTTAAGAGCAACAATATTTCAATATATTTGTAGAGTATAACCAATTTTTGGTTATACTTTTTTGTTTAAAATTTAAATTCATGAGAAAGCTAATAGGTAAACTGATGTTAAAATTGTTGGGATGGAAGGTCGTTCTTCAGGGCGATGTCAATAATCTCAACAGATGTATTCTGGTGGTTGCACCACATACTCACAATATGGAATATCTTTTAGGAAATTTAGCGTATTGGTCTCTGAAAAAACCTTTGAAAATCATCATTAAAGATGCACACACTAAAGCTTGGTATGGATCTGTAGTAAAAGGTTTAGGAGGAATCGGTATCGACAGAAGTCAGAAAAACGATCTTGTGAATTTTGTAGCAAAAGAATTTCAAAAAGAAGATTTCAGTCTGGTAATTACCCCGGAAGGAACCAGAAGCTGGGTTCCGAAATGGCGAAAAGGATTCTACCACATGGCTTTGGCAGCAAAAGTTCCTATTGTTCTGGCTGCGGGAGATTTTAAAAGAAAAATTGTTTATTTAGGATATCAGATTCCTTATGAAAGATTAGAATCTGCAAGTTTTGCAGAAATTATGCAGGAAATTCAGGACTATTATATTAAGAATGACATCGTTCCGAAAATCCCGGCCAACTGGAATCCTAACCTGATGGGAAATGATTCTGAAGTTAGAAGTTAGAAGCAAAATTACTTATTACTCATAATAAATATGTATACTAAAGATAAAACCAAAGAGGAAATATTAGAATTCATCAACAATTGGGGTGAAGAAACTTTTGCAAAAACGCTCGGTATTCATTTCATCGATATTGATCTTGAGAATGAAACACTAACCGCCACAATGCCCGTTTCACCAAAAATTCATCAGCCTTTCGGGATTATGCACGGCGGAGCAAGTTGTGTATTAGCCGAAACGATGGGCTCAAGCCTGTCTAATATTTTTATTGACGGAAGTAAATATTTTGGAGTGGGAACCAATATCAATTCGAATCATCTGAGAAGTAAAAAAGACGGAATCGTAACCGCAGTAGCCCGATTTATAAGAAAAGGGAAAACGATGCACGTTTCTGAAATTGAAATCCGGGACGAAAAAGGTCAGCTTATCAATCATACAACCATGACGAATAACATTATCAACCGATAAGATTTTCAATAAAAAATATGGAGGACTCAAAATTTTGAGTCTTTTTTTATATCCTTCTGCAACCATTTTATTTTTTTTCATCTTATATAAAGAAACCCTTAAATTTATAGATCATGAAAAAACATTTACTCCTGCTGCTCTGTTCCGTATTTTTAATCATCACTTCTTGTAATGATCATGATGATAACACGGAAAGCAAAAACCTGTTCACCTCTCAGTTGATTGGAAAAGGCATTATTACTGCAAATTATGTGGTTCAGCAAAATACAGTGATGACCAGTTCTGCACAATGGAATCAATTTTTAAATCAAATTGATACTCCGACTCATCAGACTTCTGCAAATTTTACCGAAATCAATATTGATTTTAATCAGTTTATGGTTATTGTCGTGATTGATGAAGTATACCCAAACGGTGGTCATTCTATCGACATTATGACCGTTGATGAGCATCCTCAATACATTAATGTTGATATAGAAAAATTACTTCAAGGTAATGCTACGTCTGTAGTTACTCAACCTTATCATATCGTCAAAATTCCTAAAACAATAAAACCTATATTATTTAATTAAAATCAACAGCAACCTTTTTGTAATTCCGCATCTTATAAAAAATACCATGAAAAATTTAATTTTACCATTTGTTTTGTTGTTAACGTTTGTATTTTCTTGTAGAGAAAATGATATTGATGAAGGGCTTGAGAAAAAAACGGCCTCATATGATGTATATGTCGCTGGGAAAGAAAACAACAGTGCTTGTTATTGGAAAAATGGAATCAAAATAGATTTAATTAATGGTTCCAATATTACTCCCAGAAAAATTATCGTAGAAAATAATGATGTCTATATTTTTGCTATGAGTGATATTTCACAAGACTATTATATTTGGAAAAACAATGTTAAAATAGCAGTTAATCAGCACATAGGAATGAATAATAACACTACAAATCCTGCTGATTATGCTCATAGTATAGATGACTTCCTTGTCGATCAAGGGAATATTTATTTATTTGGAATAGTGACAAGTCCGATTGTCCAAATACCTTCTACCATAACTTATACTCGCGAGCTATGTTACTGGAAAAACGGTTTAAAAACGGTACTGTTTACACAAAACTTTCCCAATCCTCAAAATTATGTCACAACAAGAAATTTCACAATATATAATGGTGACGTGTATATACCGGTAAATAAGATGCTTAATAATTTAGTGGATTCACCAATTGAAGTAGGTTATTTTAAAAATAACTCTTATAATATTATTTCACCATATTCAGGTCAAAAGAATTTTAGAAACATTTCAAGTAATGGCTTAGGAGATATATATTTATCTATGTATGACAAACTTACCGACAAATCTTATTTTAAAAATATCATAACAAATACTGACAGCTATATTTCTCAAACCGTGAAAGGTAAATTTAAAATTGATGGAACTGATATCTATGACTTTAGCAATGGTTCAGATTATCTAAAAAATGACAATGCGATCTCTTTTTCTTATGCTTTAGGATTTAATCGAATTGAAGATTTTTTTGCATTCGATCAAAATATTTATCAAATCAGATCCAAATCGACTTCCGATATAAAAGATTCCTATAAAGTTTATATCAATAATGTCGAGACTCAACACATTAATCATGTTAATGGTATTTTCACCTCAATTTACGTCGTACAGGACTAAATAAAAATCTGATGCAAAAACTCAACTGGCAAAAAATCTATCTCGAGCATTCCCCAAAACTTTTGGGGATTTGTCGCAGATATATCGCAGATCTACCAACTGCGGAAGATATTGTGCAGGATAGTTTTATCACAGCAATGCAGAAAAACCACCAGTTGAAAGATGAAAAAGCAGTTTTTAGATGGCTTAAAAAAATTGTAGTCAATAATGCTTTACAGGTTATTCGAAAAACGAGCAAGGAAACATTTATTACTACAGAAACATCAGAAATCCCGGATATATATACCGAAATGAATACAGCAACTTTCGACGAGAAAAAAAATATTTTAGCATACGATTTTACTCAGGAACAACTGTTGAAGTCCATCGATAGTCTGCCTTCTCATCACAAATCGGTTTTCAATTTATATTATATCGAAAATTATACTCACACAGAAATTTCGAGTATCTTGGAAATTCCCGTCAATACTTCAAAATCGCATCTAATGAGAGCAAAAAAAGCGGTTCAAAACTATTTACTTACTCATTTTCTCAATAAAGAAACTCCGAAAAACAAAACTGCACGGTTATTTATTTTCTTGGGTTTCGGCAATTTATTGTGGGCTCAGACTTTTCAGAGTAAATTTTCAGATTTTACGATCTCTCCTTCCAAAAATTTTGAAATTCCTTCAGAATTTCATGTAAATACAGTTTCGCTTTCATCAAATAATAGCTTCTGGAAACAAAAAGCTGTTATAGGATGTGCTTTCTTTATCATTATTGTAGGAAGTGTATTCTTTTTTAGCCCTAAAAAAAACTTAGTTACCACGAATAATATTCCTGAAAATTTCAAAACTGGAGAAAATATTTCGACTGCAAATCAAAACAACAGTAATATTGATGATAAAATCACAGCTAAAGAAACATCCCAAAGCATTCAGACAAAAGATCAATCAGACAGCAAAGCAAATATCAATTTAAATACTAAAAACCAATCGTCACAAACAAAAAACTTAGTATCTTCAAAAAATATAAATAAAAAAGATTCCGCTGAAACTTCGACTCATAAAGTAATTGTGGTAAAGAAGATTATTCAGAGAGACACCATTTATATCGAAAGATAAACTGATAAACCATGCTTTTAAGAAAAATAATTTTACTTTTTTCTGTTATCGTATTTGCTCAGACCTTTGCACAACGCAAAAAAACAGATACGGTGTATGTTTATGAAAAAGTAATTGTTTATGACACGATTTATCTAGAAAAGGCAATCAGATTAAAACCCGCATTTCTTACGTTTTCACCTTTACAAATTCAGCATAAAGAAATAAACTCAAATCATCAGATCGTTGATAAAACAGAACTTGAAGAGCAGATAAAAAAAACTTCATACACAGGCTTTAAATATGGGATTCAGGGCGGAATTGGTTTTAAAAATGCTAATTGGGCAAAAAATTTCTCCGGTAAACAACAGCAGTTCGGTCAAAATCTAGGTATCTGGATTTCAAAAAGCATTATCAATCCCAATTTTTCATTAATGCTTTCTGCGAATGTTTTTCATTGGAATTCCAAATTCGACTTGGACGCCAATAAAGAAGAAACTTATCTCAACGGATTTTATTTTTCGGAAGACAATCAACCTTTACTTTTTCAGAGATTCAACAACAAACATTTTGAATATGTTTTAGGGCTAAAAGCCTTCTATGAATGGAAAAATATTCGTCCGTCTGTAGGTTTTCTTGCCAATAAAAACATTTACAAAATGCAGTTTTTAGTGCCTGAAAATAATGTCCTAAACAAACTTGATGATTTTAAAAGCAATCAGATCAATCTCGGGTTTTCTTTGGGTATTCAGTACCGGGTTTTCAGCCGTTTCATGATCGATCTGGAATATCAATATTATAAAATCAGGAATCTTTCTTTAAAAAACAGTTCATTTGATTTTGACATTTTTAAGACTAATAATACCTTTGCTGAAAGAAAAATCGTTTTAGGAATTTCTTATGCTATTTCTAAATAATGATGCTCTTAAAGTTTCAAAAATTATGATCTATTTCAAATTTCCTTTTGACGAAAAACTCTATTCCACAGACGAAAATCAGAATACAGCTTCAGTTACTTTCCACTCATTCAACAATGCTGAAAAGACTGAGATTTCAGGAAATATTATTGAAAAAAATCAGTTGGAATTTGATCTTTTAACCATAAATTCAGAAATTTTACCCGAAGATCACCCCCAAATCATCCCGGAAAATAAAGAGGAATATCTTCAAAAGCTTAATGAAGTAATCGAAATTATTAAAGAAAACAATCTTCCAAAATTGGTTCTTTCCAGAAGAAAGTTCATTACAGATTTTAAAACAATTGATCTGAAAAGCAGCTTCAATAATCTTTGTAAAAACTATCCGAACGCTTTTAAATATCTGTTTTTTGATGGGAAAATCTCCTGGATGGGAGCTTTTTCTGAAGTTTTGGGAAAATTCAATAAATCAACCCATGAGTTTGAAACGATGAGTCTTGCCGGAACAATTGCTGTTTCTGACGAATGGACAGAAAAAGAAATTGAAGAACAAAAACCGGTTTCAAGTTACATCAGAAATATTTTAGAGAAATACAATAGTTTGGATTCTATTCAGGAATCTGAAACGTATGATCATATTTCGGGAAATATAAAGCATTTACGCACCGATTTTAAAATAAAAATCAATCCTGAAAATTTAGACCATTTAATAAAAGATCTTCATCCCACCCCTGCGGTTTGCGGAATTCCGAAGGATTTTTGTAAAAAGATCATTGAAAAAGTGGAAAAATTTCCTCGTGAATTGTATGCCGGATTTATCAAGATTGAAACCCAGGATTATATACAGTATTTCGTGAATCTTCGTTGTGCCAGATTATATAAAAATTCTGTTCATCTGTTTGTCGGAGGCGGAATTACCGCCCAAAGCAACCCGGAAAAAGAATGGAAAGAGACAGAGTTTAAATCTGAGGCGGTGCTGAAGAATTTGGTTTTAAATTGTTAAAATTGAAAATTAGTAGTCAACAAAAAACCTCTTCCAAATGAAAGAGGTTTAAATTTTATACTGATAAAGAATTACTTCTTTACGCCAATCTTACTCCATGTATTCAGGATGAAAAGCAAGGCAATGCCCAACAGTCCGCAAGCGATTGAAATTAAAAACTTCATATTGTCTTCAGAGGTAAGTTCTGCCCCTAAATTTCTGCTTAATGCATAACCATTAATGGCAATAATCACGATAAATACAATCAAAAATACTTTATAAAACTTCTGCATGATCTAAAAATTAATATAGTTTGACACAAGCTGTGCAAAATTTGCGGTAAATAATTTAATTGAAATTGCCAGCAGGATAATTCCGAAAACTTTCTGAAGAATTGCCAAAGATGCCTCTCCCATTTTTTTCTCGATCCACTTCGCAGATTTCAGCACCAAATATACGAAAATTGTATTGAGAATGATGCCACAAATAATGTTAATATCATGAAACTCTGCCCTTAAGGACAAAGTCGTTGTTAAAGTTCCTGCTCCAGCCACCAAAGGGAATGCAATCGGGACAATGGAGGCAGATTTTGCTTCGGTGGTTTTATTGATTTCAATTCCTAAAATCATTTCGAGAGCAATGACAAAAATGACAAAAGCTCCGGCAATGGCAAAGGAATTTACATCCACACCGATAAACTTTAGAATCTTATTTCCTACAAAAAGAAATACGATCATAATCAATCCGGCTGTAATCGAAGCTCTTCCCGCTTCAATCTGTCCGAATTTTTGCTGCAAGCTTACCACAATAGGAACAGATCCGATGATATCGATCACCGCAAAAAGTACCATAAAGCTGGTAATAACCTCTTTTATCGAAAAGCTGTCGAATATTTCCATTTCTACGATTGTTAATTTCGCAAAAATATGAATAAAAAATGATTATTTACTAATTACAGAGTATAATTTAACAATATCTTTTAGTAAATCGTTAACAGAGTCTTCTGAACTCAGCGGAGAATACTTTTCAATCTGGATTTTCTGCTGAAGCTCCTGATAGTTTTCTGCAACCGAACTGCCGTTATGTCTTTCAAGAAAAGCCCTGAAATCATCCTTAGAACTTTGGAAATACTGGCTTCTCACTTCCTGGTCCATTTCATCAAAAGTTTCAAAAAACTTCTGATATTCTCCCGAATTTTTAAGATTTTCGAGGTATGCAAAATAATCGGAAATATCTGTTTTTAAACTTTCTCTTATTTCCTGCTCTGTTTCTGCTACAGAACCCAACGGTTTCGGAGTTTGTTTATCCTTAATTATATTTCGGTTTTTTTGCCAATTTCTAAACACCAGATATACTAAAAACAGAACAATAAGAATAGATAGGTTCACCACCAACACATTCCAGTTGAACTTGCTTTTTTCTTTAACCTTGAATGAAGTTGTTTTTAAAACAGGACTGTCAACGGTTTCAAGCAAAGTATTGGTATAATCATTTACTTTTTCTACGGTAGAACGTGCTTCCAGTACTTCATCATGGGAAAATGATGTAAGGTCAAGTTTTTCCTGACCTAAATTTATATATTCCTTTTCCGAAGGGTTGAAGTAAGCAAATGGTTCTGTTTTAACAATAAGATTGCCAGCTTTTTTAGGAATCAAAATATATTTTGCTAAAACTTCACCTTTTAACCCTGTAAGTCCCGGACTTATACGAGTCGTAATTTTTGGTGCAAAAACATCATAATCAGGTGATTCTTCAATTTTAGGAAGATTCAGATCTGCAAGATTTCCTTCTCCTGAAACTTTTACGGTAACATTAACCGGTTTTTTAACCTCAACTTTTTCTTTTGCTGAATGATAGACATCCACCTTAAAGTTACCGACTGCATTTTTAAAACTTTCCGGCGAACCTTCAGGAAGCTTTTTAACGTTAAGTTTTACTTTATTGGAAGCAATTTTATTTTTACTCGAAAATGTATTTACAGAAGCAGAAACCGGAGGAACATCAATATAACCGGCCTCGTTTGGAAAAACCATAAACACCGCAAGAACCTGTGATGCCATATTTCCGAAACCGTAAGGATCTATCTCTGATCTTTTTAAATTAATAGGATGTACGTTGATATTTTCCTGCTCGGGAAGTTTGATATTTTTAACTTTTCTGAGATTGTCGATATTTTTAGAATAAACTCTGAGAACTGCAACCGTAGGCTGATCCTGATACACTTCACGGTCGTCGATCTCCATATTAAGGTACACATCATTGGAAACATTAGCTACAGGCTTCTTTTCAACATCTCTGATGAAAATATCAAACGGTTCGGTTTTGTAGATTTTATTATTAACAGTCACCAAAACAGAGCCGATACGGATTTTACCTTTCTGTTTAGGTTCAAGCGCAATACGGGTGACATATTCATCAATTGCCGTATTTGTTTCGGCGTCTCTCACCCCTTGGTTGAATGATCCGCTGCCGATCATATTAAATTTAGAAAGATCCGGAAGCATTAATTTACTCTGCTGAACGAGATTGTCACCATTTAATTCTAAAGTAATGGTAAGATTTACGACTTCCCTGCCATTGTAATCGGTTTTATCCGGTTTCATGGTAAGTTTTACCTGCCCGTAAGAAATTACAGATAAAAGGGTAAATATTGCGTAAATAATTCTTTGTGTCATCACCAATCTTTCTCGTTGCTTTGCGGCTTTGAATAAGATTTTTCGTTTAAAATTCTTCTGGCAGTTTTTCTTTCTCTGCCGTTGATTGTATCGAGTATTGCTTTTTCTAATTCTTTAGGAAGCTGCTTACCTTTACTACCATTACCTTTGGGTTTAGAATCTTCTCCTTTATCCTGTTGAGGACCATTTCCCTGCTCATTTTTCTGATTCTTGGAATCTCCCTGCTCTCCCTTCTTTTTATCTTCACCACCTCCGTTTTTACCGGATTTGTTCTCCTGCTCCTGTTTTTTGTTTCTCTGTATTTCCTTAAGCTTAAGCTTGGCAATTTCATAATTTTTCCTCGTAGCTTCTTTATAAGGATCCTGTTTCAGAGACTGCTTATAATAATCTGCCGCTTTCTCCGGCTGGTTCATCTGCATCATCGTATTTCCCAGATTATGAAGCGCCGCTGCTTTGTCTGGTAAAGTCTGAGAAAGTTTTTCTGCTTTAGCATACTCTTCCTTGGCTTCCTGATACATTTTCTTTTTATACAGAGCGTTTCCCAAATTATAATGTGCCGTAAAATCACCAGAGTTTGATTTTATGGCTTCCATATATTTTGTAGAAGCACCATCGTAATCATTGGCATCAAATTTCTTATTGCCTTCGTATACTAAGGTCTTGTAACTTCCTTGCCCAAATAATACACCTGAGAACGGAAAAGCAAATATTAACGCCAAAAATACAATTTTAGTATTCATCTCTTGCAAAATTATCCCTTTATATGTTAATAAACAGCGTATTATTTGTTAAAATTGGGTTAAAGTATTATCGGTATATTATCAGATATTAAAATCTCTTTTAGGATTGAAAAGAAAAATAATAAGAAATAGAAATATTGAAACTGCTAAAAAATACTGATAATAATGATTGGCATTCTGGGATTTAACCGATGTGGTTGTATTTGCTACTTTTTTGTTAAGCTCTTCTACAATTCTTTTAGGAGCATCATTCATATTATTCCCGTCAATATAAGCACCGCCAGTTGATTCTGCCATTTTTTTCAATGCTTCGGTTTGTCTTTTTGATACAACTGTTTCACCACTACTATCAAATTTATACCCTTGTAATTGCCCATATAGATAAACAGGAATCGGAGCACCTTCATCCGAACCCACACCGACTGAAGTAATTGTTATTCCTTCTTTATTGGCTAAACGGATTGCTGCATTATCATTTCCTTCATTATCTTCTCCGTCACTGATCAGAACCACTTTCCTTGCTCCTTTGTTTATATTTTTAAATTTGCCTACAGCAGTTTCCATGGCCTGCAAAAAATCAGTCCCTTGAATCGTAATATCTGTTGTCTGAAGATCAGAAATATAAGTTTCTACGCTGCCATAATCAGTGGTTAATGGCATTACAGAGACTGCTTCTCCTGCAAAAATTACAATTCCTATTTTGTCATTTTTAAGCTCATGAATGGTATTAATGATCAGGTTTTTTGCTTGTGTGAGCCTATCAGGACTAATATCTTCCGCATTCATCGAACTGGAGACATCCATCATAAAAATCACATTATTCATTTTCTGGTTAGTCTCAATTTTTTCTGAACCACTAAGAAAATCGATAATTGAAAATATCAAAAATAAAGTTGCAAGAAAATAAAAGGCAGGAAAAACCTTTAAAAATTTAGAGTTTTTATCAAACAAAACTTCATGGAATTTTGGATCTGCAAACAATTCCCTTTTCTTTTTCTTCCATCTCAGAAAACGGATCAGAAAAAAAGACAAAAGCGGCAGAAGCAACAATAACAACAAATACCAGTTATTTCCTAAATACCAATTCATCAGCTTAAAAATTTATAAAGTATCCAACGTAGAAAGGCATCAAAGACCAACATTCCCAAAGCAATCCAAAGAAAAATCTTGAAATATTCTTCATAATTATAATTTCGGGAAACCCGAATATCTGTTTTCTCCAGCTTATTGATATCAGAATAGATTTCTTCAAGCTTGTTTTCCGAATTGGCCCTGTAGTAAATTCCTCCTGTAGTATTTGCAATCTCACGAAGCATATCTTCATCAATAGCAACAGGTTGTTCACGGTAATAGTAACCGAATTCGTCATAATCATAAGGCATTAAAGCATATCCGTTTGTCCCAATCCCGATGCAATATACTTTAATATTATTGTCTTTGGCAAGAACAGCAGCAAGCTGTGGCGGGAAAAGTCCGTTTATTCTTGTATTCTGTCCATCCGTCATCAGAATGACAATTTTACTTTTCGCTTTGCTTTTCATTAAGTGATTTACCGCAACCGCCAAACCATCACCAACAGAAGTTCCGTCTGTCATTTCACGCTGGTTCATGTTTTCGATTTCGTATTTTACTGCATCATGGTCGAAAGTGAGCGGAACTTTCAGAAAAGCTTCCAGCTTATAATTTACCAATCCAAACCGGTCATTCGGGCGCTGGTTTATAAAATCTACCGCAATCTTTTTCAGAACAGCATAACGATCAGGATCAAAATCTTTAGAGAACATACTCAAAGAGACATCTACAGCCAGCATAATATCAATTCCTTTAGTCTCATCCCTATCCTGAGAAACCGAAAAAGTTCTCGGTCTTGCCATGGCAATAATTAATGCAGAAAGAATAATATATTTAGAAATTTTTAAAAGAAAAAGTACCGGCAAAATTCCATTGCTTCCATCCATATTGCTGGTTGTAGGAACTTTGATTCCTTTTTTCTTTTTCTGACTAAAATCCCTGAACAGGAGCGGAATAAACACAAGGAACAGCAGAAAAAACCACGGACTGTAAAACTCGAAATTAAACATCTTTTCTAAGGTTTTCAAATTCTAAGTCGTCTGAAGATCTTTTTACAAAATCCCGTATCTCTGCAAAATCTTTTTCCATTAAATCTTTATCCGGAAAAGTCTTGGCAAACTTCACAAGATCACCCCGTAGAAATACATCTTCTACAATTTTCTCGTTATCTTGGGATATTGTGTTGTTTTGTTTCATTAAAGCAATCAAATCATCTGTCAGCAAAACATCTGCAGGAATCCGGTATTGTTTTGTAATGAATTTCCTTGAAATATCAATCAGTTCTACATAAAAAGAACGGTAATTTCCTTCTTCGATGTATTTTTTCTTCTTTAATAAATCTAATTCCTTCAAAGTCTGATTGGTTGTTACGACAGGTGAACTTTTTTTCTTTTTACCATATTTTACAAACATAATGACAGCAAAAAACAAAGCAATAACCGCTAATGCTGCAAAAATATACCATTTATAAAGTTCCCAATAATCTGTAGCCTCCAGATCAACTTCCTTATTGTTCATAATATCATTGATCTTGTCATCTTTTGTTGCCGTATTGATAACTTCAATTTCGTACGGAATTGTTTTCAGAAGTTTTTCACCAACTTTAAATTCGAGTTCAGGGATTTTAAAAGTCCCTTCCTCATATACTGCAAATTCTATACGTCGTTCATAAGTATTGGCATCTATACCGATACTGTCTTTGATTTCTTCAAAATGAAAAGGCAGTAACTCATTTTTTGGAGCAGTGACAACAGCCCGACTTTTGAGATTTTGGATTTTAATTACCAGCTGATCAGTTTCCCCCAAAGCAAGCGTTTTCTTCTCCAGATTTGAAGAAAGCAGCTGTGAAAAAGAATTTACACAGATAAAAAATGAGAGTAATAAGAATATTTTTTTCAATTTTAAATACTAAGTTTTGGCTCAAGCCTATTTTTTGGTTTTACAATTTAAAGCAGACTAAAATCTGCTCCTATTGGATATTTATTTTTTCTGAAAATAATTATATAATAATTTTGAGTAATCTTCTCCTGTATTTATGTTCATAAATTCTGCTGAAGAATTGGCGAAATCCTCTTCCAGATTTCGCTGTTTCTGTTTCTGAGCTTCTGCAAAAGTATATCTCCATCTTGCACTTGAGGTATTTACCCAAATCTGCTTTCCTGTTTCTGCATCATTTAAAAGTGCATAACCAACATCAGGAATTTCATTGTCTTTTTCGTCGAAAATTCTCATGCCGAGAAGCTGATGTTTTTTGGACGCAACTCTCAGAATTTTAGAATCATATTCATCTTCAAAATCCGAAAGTAAAAACACAAGAGACTTTCTTTTAAAAATCCCCATCATGTATTCTAAAGCTTTATCAACTTTTGAGACTGCAGGAACATAATCTGCGGTCAGAATCTGACTCACCAACGACAAAATATGCTTTCTTCCCTTTTGTGGCGGAATAACTTTATACACTTTATCGGCAAACAGAATCAACCCTACTTTATCATTATTTCCGGCTGCGGAAAACCCTAAACTTGCAGCAATTTCAGCGACGTATTCGCGTTTAAGCTGAGTTTTTGTTCCATAATCCATTGAGGCGGAAATATCCACCAAAATCATCATCGTCAATTCACGCTCCTCTTCCATGACCTTTACGAAAGGTTCACGGAAACGTGCGGTTTTATTCCAGTCTATTCTTCGAATTTCATCTCCGAACTGATAAGGACGAACTTCCGCAAACGTCATTCCCTGTCCTTTAAAAGCACTGTGATATTGTCCCATTAAAGTAGCCTCCGTTTTCCTTCTAGTACGGATTTCTATTTGCTTGACTTTTTTTACAATGTCTTTTATCTGCATAGTCAATTTGAAAATGTGTTAATTTGAGAATTTGAAAATGAGAAAAATGTTGTTAAAATAATTTTCAAATTTCTACATTTTTAAATTTTCAAATTACGATTAAGGTGCCTGGATTTTCGCTAAAATTCTATTTACAATTTCTTCGGCTGAAATCTCTTCCGCTTCCGCCTCAAATGTCAATCCGATTCTATGTCTTAAAACATCCTGCGCTAAAGCTTTTACATCTTCAGGAATTACAAAAGCTCTGCCTTTCAAAAATGCATACGCTCTTGAAGCAATTGCCAAATTGATAGATGCTCTTGGAGAAGCTCCGAAGCTGATGTAATTTTTCAGTTCAGAAAGACCGTATTTTTCAGGGAAACGGGTGGCAAAAACCATATCTAGAATATATTTCTCAATTTTTTCATCCAGATAAATCTGATTGACCAGAGATTTTGCTTCCACAATATTTTGTAGAGAAATAACTTGTTTAATTTCGGGTTGATGCGATGTAGAAACCATTCTCATCACCTGTCTTTCATCTTCAAATTCAGGATAATCAATTTTACATTTCAGCATAAAACGGTCGCTTTGCGCTTCAGGTAAAAGATAAGTTCCTTCCTGGTCAATAGGGTTTTGAGTTGCTAAAACCAAAAACGGTTTTGGTAAAGGCATCGTTTCATCTCCGATTGTCACCTGTTTTTCCTGCATCACTTCCAGAAGAGCAGACTGCACTTTTGCAGGAGCTCTATTAATCTCGTCTGCCAAGACAAAATTGGCAAAAACAGGCCCTTTTTTTATAGAGAAATCATTTTCCTTGATATTGTAAATCATCGTTCCCACCACATCTGCAGGAAGCAAATCCGGAGTAAACTGAATTCTCGAAAACTCTCCATGAACAGCTTCTGCCAAAGTCTTTATGGCCAAAGTTTTAGCCAAACCGGGAACACCTTCCAAAAGCACGTGACCATTTCCTAAAAGTCCTATCAAAAGACGGTCGATCATGTAATGCTGACCGACGATTGCTTTATTGATTTCCTGCCTCAGAAGATTGAAAAAGAAATTTTGTTCTTTTACTTTCTCCGTAAGTTGACGGATGTCTTCTGCTTGATATGAATCTGACATTCTTTAAAATTAAATTAATGGGTAAATTTCTGATAAATCCATGCATTTATCAACACAATAAATGCCATTTTAGAGTTAAAGTTTGTTAAATATTCTGAGATGAATTTTAGACAATCTCAAGACAATTTTCTAAATCATTATCAATGAAACCTTTAATTTCATAAAAATATATAAATTTTTACTGATTGAATCGGTCAATAATTGTCATTTTCAGTTTATTAAACTATTTTTGAAGATTAAAATATTGCAAAATGAATTATCATTTTCAAGCTCACCGACAGGTAAGAAAAAACCTTTTAGATATCCTTCAAAACACTTCTCACGAAGATCTTTTGCTGATTCCGGATGGTTTTAATAATAATATTTATTGGAATATTGCACACACTGTTGCTACACAGCAATTGCTGCATTATTATCTGAGCGGAAATCCTTTCAGAATTGATAAATACTGGATTGAAACTTACAAAAAAGGAACATTACCCAATCTGAATGTACAAAAATCTGAAGTGGAGGATCTTGAATTTCTACTAACCGAAACGTCAAAAACTTTAATGAAAGATTTTGATAATGATTTTTTTTCAGACTATACACCTTATACAACAAGCTTTGGGATGGATTTGAAAAGCATTCAGGATGCAATCATTTTTAACAATATGCACGAAAGTCTGCATTATGGCTATGCCATGGCGCAGAAACGTGCAATTTTAGGAGAAAAGTACTAAGGTTCAAAGTTTAATGTTCAAGGTTTAATGTTCAAGGTTTAAAGTTATGGCAACGGTCAATAAATTCGAAGATTTGGAAATATGGAAATTAGCACGAACTTTATGCAATGACATTTTCGAAATTATTGAAACTA
This sequence comes from Chryseobacterium sp. RLHN22, assembly GCF_051011795.1. Taxonomy (NCBI): domain Bacteria; kingdom Pseudomonadati; phylum Bacteroidota; class Flavobacteriia; order Flavobacteriales; family Weeksellaceae; genus Chryseobacterium; species Chryseobacterium sp. RLHN22. The sequence continues at coordinate 80,075 of NZ_JBPCHW010000004.1, read as the reverse complement.
CGAATCTTAAAAACAACTTTAGATTAAGCAACCAAATTGATGGCTCATCGGGTTCAATTATGGATAATATTGCTGAAGGATTTGAAAGAAACGGAAATAAAGAATTCATTAATTTTCTTTCAATTGCTAAAGCATCATGCGGAGAAACAAGATCACAGTTATACAGAGTATTGGACAGAAGTTTTATCACTCCTGAAAAATTTGAAATTTTAAGAGAACAGACTGAATTATTGAGCAGAAAAATAGGCTCATTTATAAATTATTTAAAGAATACAGAACTGAAAGGAACAAAGTTCAAATAACAGACAATAAAAGCATTGAACTTCAAACCCTAAACGTTGAACTATACATATGAAAGACGATTTTATTTTTGGGCTTCGTCCCGTATTGGAAGCTATTGAGGCTGGAAAAACTATTGACAAAATTTTTGTACAAAATGCATTGCAGGGAGAAATTTATGCTGAATTGAAAGCTATTTTAGCGAAAAATAAAATCCGTCCCAACTATGTTCCGGTAGAAAAACTTAACCGTTTCACCAGAAAAAACCATCAGGGTGTGGTTGCTTTTATTTCGGATGTTCCGTTTCACAGAGTGGAAGACATTGTTCCAGAATTATTTGAACAGGGAAAAACGCCTTTCATTCTTATTCTGGATAGATTAACTGACGTAAGAAACTTCGGAGCAATCTGCAGAACTGCAGAATGTGTTGGAATTGATGCCGTAGTTATCCCGGAAAAAGGCGGAGCGCCGGTAAACTCTGATGCTATTAAAACTTCCGCAGGAGCAATGTACAACATTAAAATCTGTAAAGAACCGAATCTTGCTCATGTTGTAGACTTTCTACAGCAAAGCGGAATTTCTGTATTTTCAGCAACAGAAAAGGCGCAAAAATTGATATACGATGTGAATTTTACAGAACCTTGCGCAATTGTAATGGGTAATGAAGAAACCGGAATTTCTAAAGAAGTTCTGCATCATTCAGATGAAAAAATAAAACTTCCGATAGAGGGAAAAACCCAATCTCTGAATGTTTCAGTTGCTTGTGGAGCCATTTTGTATGAAGCGATGAGACAGAAACTGGTAAAAATTTAATTAAAAAACATTAAAAATTCACTGTGCCTCATTGAGCACATTTTAAACTTAGAAAATTTAAATATGAAAAATATAGCAGCTTCAGCGCTTATCTTAATAGCAGTTGTTTCATGTAAAAAAGAAACATCAACTATTACCAAAGTAGATCCTAAAACCGGAAAAACCATCACCGTAGAAGTTCCTGCGGATTCTGTAAAAGAAGTAAAAGCTGATGCGGCAATTAAGGATTCTTTGGGCATCTTCAAGCAAACCTTCAAGCTTGAAAAAGGAAAAACTTATCCTTTGACAACCTATCAGAGAGATACAAAAACAATGACTGATCCGCAAGGACAAACCATAAACGGAACCAGCGAATCTACTGACGAAATGAGTTTTACAGTAAATGATATCAAAGGAAATGTTTACGACATGACCATTAATCTGATTGGAAAAAGAAATTCTCAGTCAGCTCAGGGAAAAACAATCGTTGTTGACACTAAATTACCTATTCCGAAAGAAGATGACCTGAAAATGCTTTGGAACGTCAACAAAGCGCTTACCGGAAACAAACTGAACATGAAGATGGATAACAGAGGAAAAGTGATCTCCATCACAGGGTTTGATGCAGTTTATACAAAAATTTCCAATGCTCTTAAAAATATCATCAAAGATGCAAACCAGAGAGAAAGTGTTGTTGCCAGTCTGAAAGAAAGCTTCAACGAAAAGGTTTTGAAAGACCAGTTTGAAAAAAATCTTTCCATTCTTCCAAAAAAAGGCGCCAAAATTGGTGAAAAATGGAGTACTTCGGAAAATGCTGATGCAGCCGGAAAAATTAAAGTGACTTCAAATTATACTTTGAAAAGTGCAGGAAACGGAATTCTTGAAATTTCAATCGCCGGCGGAATTCCAAAAAAAGAAGAGAAAAAATCTCAGGGCGCAATGACACATAGTATGAGCAGTGAATTGTCTCAAAACGGAACCATTAAGTTTGATCAAAACACGGGATGGATTAACAATCAGAACATTACTGTAAAAACAACTCAGGTAGAAACCATTTCAGACGGAAAACAGTCTCAGTCGATGAAGAGCGTTTCCAACTCTTCAGTAATGGTGAATCCTTCGTCTAAATAAGTTTTAGGGTTGGAGGGTTTGAGAGTTTATAATTAGAATGAGGATAAACTTTAAACCTTAAACCTTGAATATTAAACTAAAAAATTATGTCTTTTATCAAAGGTATTTTTGAGATTGTTCTCGCTACGATTATTATCTTTTTTGTCTGGAATATTCTGAAAAGAATTTTCTTCAAAAAGTTTTATACCTACATGGGATTTAATCCCAACAAAAATCAGCAGCAGGAAAACAAAACCTCAAAATCAAATATTGAGAAAAAAGTAAAATGGGACGCAGAAACTGTGGACTATGAAGAGGTGAAAGAGAAAAAATAATTTTATCTGAAATTTATTCTGAATCTTTAAAAACATCCAAATTTAAATCTACTTAATAACCAAAATGGCAAAAAACAAAAACTTAATATACATTGCAGTTTCTCTGATTGCATTTTTAGTTTTAGCATTTTTATATTCTACTCCTGTTTTTACAGGAAAACAGCTTTTCCAACATGATATTGTACAATATCGTGGCGGTGCAAAAGAACTTATCGATTATCGTGAAAATTTTGATAAAGAAACCTATTGGAGCGACTCTATGTTTGGCGGAATGCCGACTTACCAAATGGGAAGCCGCTTTGAAGGCGATATTATCAAAAAATTAGACAGCTATCTGAATATTTTGCCAAGACCGGTTAATTATCTGTTTTTATTATTTTCAGGATTTTTTCTTTTGGGAATGGTTGCCGTCCGAAACTGGAAATATGCACTTTTAGGAGCCACATTCTTCGGACTCTCGACTTATTTCTATATTATTATCGCAGCCGGACACAACGGAAAAGTAAATACCATAGAATATTTCGCACCACTTTTAGCCGGAATTCTATTGGTTTATATTCGAAAAAAATATGTCATCGGCTTTATTGTCACTACCCTTTTCTTCGGATTGCAGGTTGCGGCAAACCACCCGCAAATGACCTATTATTTATTTTTAGGACTTGGATTTTTATTTATATCTGAATTAGTAAGAGCAATTTTGAAAAAAGTTCCGATGAAACATTTCCTGATTTCATCAGGAATTATTGCAGGAGCTTTAATCATCGGAGTTGGGATGAATTCTCAAAGAATCATGGCAAATTCTGAGTACATTAAAGAAACGGTAAGAGGAAAACAAGTTCTGACTAACGACAGTCACAAAGCCGGAAATTCAGGAATGGATAAAGCAAGTATCTTAAACTGGAGTTACGGAAGACTTGAAACGCTTAATCTTTTCATCCCTAAATTAATGGGAGGCGGAAGTCAGGAAAAGTTTTCAGATTCTTACGAAAACAAGCTTCGTGAATCTTTATCCGGGCAGATCAATGACGAAAACCAGGTTGAGCAAGGTGTACAAAGCATTGTGCAGCAGACAACCCCTTATTGGGGCGATCAGCCCGGAACTTCAGGACCCGCTTATCAGGGAGCAGTAGTTTGTTTCCTTGCTGTTTTAGGATTCTTTTTTGCCTCTAAAAAATACCGTTACTGGATTTTAGGAGCAACAATTTTGACGGTTCTGCTTGCCTGGGGAAGCAACTTTATGCCTTTATCAGATTTCTTTATCGATTACGTTCCGTTTTATAGCAAATTCAGAGCACCGTCATCTATTTTGGTCGTTGTTGAGCTTCTTTTCCCACTCATCGCAATTATCGGTTTGTATAAGTTTTTCACAGACCAGAAATTAACGGAAGAATACAAAAAGAAAATATTAATCTATGTGACGGGCGGAACTTTAGGTTTGACTCTAATTCTTATTCTTTTCGGAAAATCACTTTTAGGTTTTACGAATGATGCAGAAAAAGAAATCCCAAATTTTATTTTAGATGTACTTATTGAAGACCGGTTTAAATTATTCAGAACAGACGCCATTAAAGCCTTATTGTATGTAGGAATTACTGCCGCTGTTTTATTCTTTGTTTTAAAAGAAAAATTAAATAAGAATATTGCTTTAATCATTATCGGATTGGTAAGTTTATTCGACCTTTGGACGGTAAACAAGCGTTATTTAAATGATGAAAATTACGTAGATAAAATTTTCGCCGAAAACCCTTTCCAAACAGAAGGTTCAGATTATTTGGCTGAAAAAGTAGGTGACAATGCTAATTTGCAATCAATTTTGATCAGTATTCCGGTCAACAAAACATTGGAAACCATTGCTGAAAAAGACAAAAAACATTACCGAATTTACAATCAGGTTTTAGGAACAACTAATGAAACCAATACATCTTATTTCAAATCATCAATCGGAGGTTATCATGCGGTAAAACTGAGAAGATATGACGATTTACTGAATGAATATATCGTACAGCCCGACAGTGTAAGAACACCGAAAATTTTAAATTTACTGAATACGAAGTATATGATTTTCGGAAATCCTCAAGAACCGCAAGTTGTTCCAAATCCAAATGCAAACGGAAACGCATGGTTTGTAAGTGATTTAAAATTTGTAAATACTCCAAACGAAGAAATTAAATCAATAGGAGAGATCGATAGTAAAAAAACAGCAATTATCAATGCTTCTGATAAATCTTATTTCAGCAATAAACCCGTTCAGGCAGATTCAACAGCAACAATCAACTTGACTAAATATGAAGCCAATGAACTGGAATTCAAATCTCAGTCGAAGACTCCCCAATTAGCGGTTTTCTCTGAGGTTTATTATCCTCACGGTTGGAAAGTAATTATTGACGAAAAAGAAGTTCCTTACATTAAAGCAGATTATTTGCTTCGTGCTGTTCACGTTCCAGCAGGAACTCACAATATCAAAATGATTTTCGAGCCTGAAGTTATCGAAAAAGGAAAATGGATTTCGCTTATCTGCTTCGGGTTATTCATTGCATTAAGTGCTTTTGGAATTTATTTTGTTTACCGCAAAAGAGACAAAAGACAAATTGAAATCATTAAGTAATTCAAAAGTTTAAAAAAGCTTATGATTACTCAAAAATATATAACAGACCTTACTTACAGAATCAATGGAGCCTGTATTGAAGTTCACAAAATTTTGGGTGCTGGTTTAGCTGAAATTGTTTATCACAAAGCATTGGAAAAAGAATTCAATCTGTTGCGTCAATTTTAGAAATTCATAAGTCACAAATTCTTAATTATATGAATTTATTAAAAGTCCCTAAAGGAATTTTAGTGAATTTTAACGTTAAAAATTTATATCATTTTGGTCAGGAAACATTTATTAATAAATACTTTGACCAATACGATTAAATAATTTTTTAATTTTTAAACCGCAAAAGAAACAAAAGACAAAAATCTTCTAAGTTATCCAAAAGGTTACAAATGTAATTGCTGAAAATTGGGAAATTTATTTTGCTATCTTTTGAAATACTAAAAACAGAAGAAAATCTTTTGTCTCTTTTGCGGTTAAAATAAAAACAATGTCTACAAATAAAAAAATCCTAATCATTACTTATTACTGGCCACCTGCTGGAGGACCAGGCGTTCAGCGATGGCTGAAATTTGCAAAATATCTTCCTGAATTTGGCTGGAAACCCATTATCTATACTCCGGAAAACCCGAGTTATCCTTTGTTGGATGAAAGTCTGATGAAAGATGTTCCAAAAGATTTAGAAATAGTACGAACAAAAATTTGGGAACCTTATCAATTGGCCGAAAAGCTGAATAAAAGCAATAAAAAATTCAAAGCCGGACAATTTGATGTCGGAAAAAACCAAAGCTGGAAATCCAAATTTTCAATTTGGGTAAGAGGCAATTTTTTCATTCCTGACGCGAGAGTTTTTTGGGTAAAACCTTCTTCTGAGTTTTTAGAAAAATATTTGAAGGAAAATAATATTGAAACCATTGTTACTTCCGGACCGCCACATTCGATGCATCTGATTGGCTTAAATCTAAAAAAGATAATGCCCAACCTGAAGTGGATTGCCGATTTTCGTGATCCCTGGACAGAAATTTCATACTACAAACATTTAAAACTGACCAACAGATCAGACAAAAAACATCGTTTTCTGGAAAGTGAAGTTTTTAAAAATGCTGATATTACTTTAGCGACAAGTTATACCGATGCAGAAAATTTCCGTAAAAACGGAGCCAATGCATTTTGTATTACCAATGGTTTCGACGAATCCGACTCAAACTCTCAAACTCTACAATCCTCAAACTCTCAAGCCCAATTCACACTAAGTTACATCGGTGTTTTAGAACAGTTAAGAAATCCTGAAAACCTTTGGAAAGCATTAGATAATCTGGTTAAAACCAATTCAGATTTTGCGGAAAATTTTAGTTTGAAGTTTGTCGGAAGAATTGATGACAAGATTTTAGAAACGATTGAAAATTTAAGTTTAAAAAATCATATTTTGAATCTTGGTTATGTTTCCCATGACAAAGCCGTTGATGAAATGTCGAAATCTTCGCTTTTATTGATTACCAATTTCCCGAATAATTCTTCAAAAGGAATTATCCCCGGAAAAATATTCGAATATTTAGCGACAGGAAAACAGATTATTTCATTTGGTCCGGAAAAAGCGGATGTCTCAAAAATTCTTGATGAAACAAAAGCAGGAAAACACTTCGTTTACAGTGATTCTAAAGAAATTGAAGATTTTATTTTAGAAAAATTTAATTTGTGGAAGAATGGAAATCTTTCAGAAAATACAGAAAATATTGAGCAATTTTCGAGAAGAAATTTAACCAAACAACTTTCCGAAATTTTATAAAAATTATTCCCCGTCTGCAACAGAAGGGGAATTTTAATTTATATCGTCCATTCATCATTGATAACCGCAACTACGTAATACTTTCCTTCAAATTCTTCAAAAACAAAACGAAGTGCATTCCAGTCCATCCCGCCATTTTTCTCAGAACCGGAAATATAATTTTCTGTAAAATCTGTATTCGGATAAATTTCTTTTGAGTTATTCAAAGAGTTTCCAGTACCCAAAAATTTATTGAATGCATACTCGGATTTTGTAAAATCTTTTTTAAAAACCCAATCTTTAAAATACTTTTGAATAGTTGCTTTATAAATTTCACCCGAACCATCTCTTGAACCCCATGTAAAGACAGTTTTTGAAGGAAAATATTTTTCGAAATCAGCTTTTGAAAAATGTTTATCTTCGTTACGGTTGATAAAGGCATACATCGAAAATCTTACGCCTTTCTGAGGATGAATGTAGTTGGCAAAAACATCATAATACCCAACTTTTATGGCTTGTAAAAGTTCATCATTGGTCTTTTTCAATGCTACTTCTTTTGAGAAAGCTTCCTGTTTTGTATCAGTTCTTTCATTTGATCTTTTCAGGTTATCTGTAGATACTGTTGGATTTTTATCCTGTTTCTTTTCACATGATAAAACCGCCAAAAGTAAGAAGGCTAAAAAAGTCTTTTTCATTTCAAAAATTTTGGCAAAAAGTCCAAAAGCGATGCCAGTTTTGTGAGAGGGTCTGAGAGTCTTAGTCATTTTGTAGTTGAGTGATAACACAGTTGAGAGGATCTCAGATTTAAACTTATTTGATGTTGAATTATTATTTGCATATATAATCATCTCTTTCGTAAAAGCTTTTTACTAATTTTGAGTTATGGAAATTTTAGACATTCTGATTATCGGAGCCGGACCAATCGGTCTCAACTGTGCGCTCGAAGCCAATAAAAGCAACCTCAGTTATTTAATTATAGAAAAAGGAACGATTGTCAATTCGCTCTACAATTATCCTTTGTATATGAAGTTTTTTTCAACCGCAGATAAACTTGAAATCAATGAAATTCCTTTTATTTCTGCTGCCCCAAAACCTGGAAGACAGGAAGCTTTAGAATATTATCAGGGAATTGCAAGACAGAAAAATCTGAATATTAATCTTTATGAAAAAGTTTTAAAGGTTTCCAAAAACGATGAGATTTTTGAAATTAAAACATCAAAATCAACCTATTACGCAAAAAACGTAATTATTTCAACCGGATTTTATGACATTCCGAATCTGATGAATATTCCCGGAGAAAACCTGGAGAAAGTTAAACATTATTATACCGAACCTTACCCTTACGCAAAACAGAAAATTGTCGTTATTGGCTCAAGCAATTCTTCTGTCGATGCCGCTTTGGAAACCTACCGAAAAGGCGCAGAAGTAACGATGATTATCCGTAACTCTGAGATTTCTCCAAGTGTAAAATATTGGGTGAAACCGGATATTGAAAATAGAATTACAGAAGGAAGTATTAAAGCTCATTTTAATGCTGAACTGCTTGAAATTAAAGAACATTCCGTAATTTTTAAAGATAAAACAGGACAACTCAATGAGATTGAAAATGATTTTGTTCTCGCAATGACCGGCTATCTTCCCGATTTTGACTTTCTCAAAAATTCAGGAATTGAATTGCGGGAAAAATGTTTAAATCCTTTTTACAACACCGAAACCATGGAAACCAATGTTCCGAATTTATATTTGGCAGGCGTAGTTTGTGGCGGAAAAGACACGCATCTATGGTTTATTGAAAACTCGAGAATTCATGCAGAAATGATTGTGAAAAATGTTTTACAAAATAAGCTATGAAAAAAATACTCCTTTTAATAATATTATTTAGTTTTAATTTTACGTTTGCTTGCAGTTGTCTTTTTACTACACTTTCCAACGCTTATCACAGAGCTGATTTTGTCGCCGAAATAACTGTCTTAAATGTATATGGTAATAACGCTACAAAAAACACTTATAAAGCAGATATAAAATTTGAAAGATTTTTCAAAGGCAAAAGTGAAATCAAGACTTTAGATGTGGCAGGAAATATTGGTAACTTTTCAAGCACAAGTTGCCAACTGAGTTTAAGGGCAAATGCAAAATATCTTATTTTCTTGAACAACAATAACAAGATAGTTACATCTTGCACGCCTCATTATATTCTTGATGACAACTCATATCAAAGTAAAATTAGTGCTGTAGAAAATTTATTTTCTTTTTTAGAAAAGAATACAACGAAGAATGACGAATTTATTTTTTACTTTGAAAAAAATAAAAAGGGAAAATCAAGTATTTCAAAATTAAAAAACTTTAAACCAAAAAATAATTTTGCTGTTTATGAAATAACTTCAAATAGTAAAAATGTAATTGGAGCAGTAAAAAACATATCAGAATTTGGGGACAGAGATAATGAAATAGCGAAGCTGATAAAGAAGAATCTTAATCGTGATTTAACAGAATATCTCGGCAAGAGAATTCTGATTGCTTTTGTTTATATACCTGAATACATTCCAATTAAGTATCGAGATCATGTTACTTCAGAGCTATATTAGACTAAAAGTCAACCTTCATTCCTAAAACAAAATTTCGCTTTGCTGCAGGATTATAATACCGGTTACCAAAAGCATTAATGTCGAATCCAAGAACATAATCTTCATTGTATAAATTCTGAATCTGAAGATATAAATTGACTCTCATTTTTTCAAAATCTACAGGATATCTGAACTGAATATTCCCGATCAAACTGGGTTCTGACCAAACAGTATTGGCATCATTTAAAGGCATTTTTGAAGTATAAAAATGAGAATAATCAACATTCAGTTTTTTGAAAAAAGTAAAATTCAACAAGCTGTTTATTGTCGTTTTCGGGACTCCCGTTAAATCATTTCCGGAGAAATTATTGTCATTCTGTTGGTAATTTTTAAACTTAAAATCATAAAAACTTCCTGAAAACCTGAATTTAAAGTTGCTGAAAAAATCATTTTTCAAATTGAAATTTTTAGATTCCAACAAAACTTCAAAGCCTTTCTGAACGGTTTCTCCTGAATTGACGAAGAATTCTTGTCCAGCATCATTTTGCCGCCTTACAATCCCATCTTTCATTCGAAAGTCAAAATAACTTCCTTCTACAAAAAGAAAATTTCCAAACTGTTTTCTAATACCTATTTCTTTGTTCCAGCCATATTCCGGACTAAGATTCTGATTAAATTCCTGTGTTGAAGAGCGGATTTCTTCATTAGTGGGAGCAGAATTTCCTTTTCCAATTTTTCCTCTGGCTGAAAAACCTTTTCCTAAAAGATAAGTCAGTCCAAAATTCGGAAGCCATTGATTTTTAAAATGAATATTTCCATTTTCAGCTCTTGGAAAAAGCCTTTCCCAATCGTATGAATTTGAATTCAAACTAATAGAAACATCAGTAAAAAGTTTCTCATTAAAGTTTAGTTTTTGGGAAAGAAAATAAAATCCCGAACTGTTTTTCAACTGATCAAAATTTTGTGGATTACCTTCAAAACCTTTATTATTATCATAATTTTTAATTAGAATATCGTTCATTCCACCTTCAAAACCCAATCGGTATGCTAAAGAAACTTTGTCCCAGTTTTTTTCATAATTAAAATGGGTTCTTAAAGCGAAATTCTTCTCAAAACGGTTTTCAAAATTGGTAATAAAAGGATTTTCAAAATCAACGTAAGAACCCTGAACTAATAAAAAATGTGAAAAATTTGGGGTAAACTGATATTCGTTTGAAATTCCTGCCAAAACCATTTTATTGCGAATTCCGGCATTTTGTTCCTGAGCTCCCGGAACTGTCGCCGTATTGGGTCTTGCCTGTTTTCTGTTGAAATTCATCTGTTCTAAAGTTAATCCTCCCGGAGTTTGATAATCTAAATCAGAATACATCAACATGGCTTTCAGCAATCCTTTTTCCGAATATTGAAAATTGTATTTCACGAAAATCTGTTTTCGCTGAACTTTCGATTGGTCACGGTAAGAATCGGTCTGGTAATAATTCTGAAAAACTTCAAAAAAATGTTTTCCAATCTGCTTTGAAAAATCTACACTCTGATTGAAAGTTCCGTAGCTTCCGACGGATAGATTAGCCGACAAATTTTCTGAAGATTTTGTTTTCAAAAGCACCGTTCCGCCTGTAACAGCTCCGTAATCGCCACTTTCCGGACCTTTGTAAATTTCCATTCTATCAATCAATTCTGGAGAAATCACATTGAAATACGTATTCCCGGAAGCATCAGATAAAATAAAATCGTCGAGATAAACTTTCACATTCCGAATGCCAAAAGGCGACCTTAAAGTGCTTCCACGAAGTGAAATTCTGTAACTTCCAGGTGAACGTTCTTCCATTCTTGCTCCTGCAATCTGATTGATGGATTCAAGCATTCTTTCCGGTGTATTTTGATTTAATAAATTTTCAGAAATAACAGAAACCGATTTGGTGGAATTGATAAAAGCTGTTGGTTTTTTATAAGTATCAATTCTGACTTCTGATATCAAAGTGGCAGAATCTCTTTTTTGAGAAAATAAAATCGAAGCGGAAAAAAGAGGAAGAATTAAGTAGATTTTTTTCATTGTAAAATTCTATGCAAAAACTGTACAGTTTAAACCTAAAACTTCAAATTTTGCACAAAAAACCTTGTCAAGGTTGGGAATCTTGACAAGGCCGATGCATTATTTTCTTTTTAAAATTTAGTCTAAAATATCTTCACGATCTTTAATCATCCATGGAACAACAAAATAAAATGCGACGGCAATGGCTGTTGCAATGATTCCGGTTCCAATCCACAATATGGTAAAACCTAATTTTTCAGCGATTAAAGTTCCCAAATAAGGCGTAACGATAAATGCAATAGAAAATGAAATTCCGTTTAACCCCATATACGCTCCTTTGTTGTTTTTACCCGAACGCAAAGCTGTGATTGTTGACATAAATGGTAATGCCCAAATTTCTCCGACTGACAATAAAGTCATCGAAAGTACCAATGTTATAAGACTGTAATCGAAACCGAGCATTGCATACGAAAGACCACAAATGAATGTTCCCAAAAACATAGTTCTTGCTAAATTCAAATATTTTTCTGCAACCTGAACCAAACCCATTTCCAGCAACACAACGATAAATCCACTGTACCCTAATAAATACCCTATTTTTTGCTGACTCAAATGCGCCGTGTCTTTATAAAAAATAGTCAATGTACTGAATAACTGAAAGAAACAGATTGAAAACAGCATACAAAGAAAACAGTAAATCAAAAATTTACCATCACGATAAGGCGAGTTTTCTTTTTTAATTTCAATAACTTCACTTACTTTTCTTGCTTTTAGCTTGGCTAATTTGTTGCGCTTTCTGAAGAAAGTGATATATAAAATCCCAGCCGATAATGCTGCAAAAGCATTAGAATAAAATAGAAATTCATAAGAAATTGCAGACAAAATTCCGCCTAAAGCAGGGCCAATTGAGAATCCCAAATTAACCGCCATTCTATTTAATGAAAAGGCTCTTGTAATATTTTCAGGTTTTGCATATTTTGTAATCGCTACTGAATTTGCAGGACGAAATGAATCGCTTACGATACTCTGTATTAAAATGATTGCAGCAACTCCTATTTCTGTTTTAAAAAGTGGAATTAAACAAAACAAAGGAACACTTAATAATAAGCTTAAATACTGAACTTTATATTCTCCGATTCTGTCTGTAATAAAACCACCCAACCAAGAACCGATTACTGAACCGATTCCGAAAAAGCTAAGTACAATTCCTGTATTTTCTATACTAAATTTTAAATGAGCAGTCATGTAAACTCCCAAAAACGGGAGCACCATTGATCCGGCTCGGTTGATGAGCATTACCAACGCAAGCATCCAGCTTTCCTGAGAAAGCCCTTTGAATGAGTTTGTATATAATTGTATAAGTTTCATTTTATATTTCTTTTTGATAAGTGATTCTTTTTAAACACAAGTGACACAAATATTTTCACTAATAACACCAATAATAGTTGTGAAATTTGTGACGATTATTTGTGCCATTAGTGTTTAAATAAAAACAGGACTTAAAAAATTAAGCCCTGTTTCATTTATTTAGATATAAATAATTTTTTACTCCGGCTTATAAGAGTCTTTTAAGGTCACAGTTCTGTTGAATACAAAATTTGTATCCGTAGAATCCTGATCCTTTGTAAAATAGCCAATTCTCTGGAATTGAAGAGGTTCTCCAACCGCCACATCTTTTAAACCAGGTTCAGCAAATCCCTGAACTGTAGTAACAGAGTCTGGATTGATGAAATTTAAGAAATCCACATCTTTCTCAGCATCAGGCTGTTCCACCGTAAATAATTTATCGTAATTTCTTACTTCCACAGGAATTGCGTGTTTCGCAGACACCCAGTGAATAGTCCCTTTTACTTTTCTTAAACTTTCTTCAGTTCCGCTTCCAGACTTGGATTTTTCATCGTAAGTCGCATAAATGGTCGTGATTTCTCCATTTTCGTCCTTCTCTACTCTTTCACCTTTGATGATGTAAGCAGATTTCAAACGAACTTCACCACCTAACTTTAGTCTGAAGAATTTATTATTAGCTTCTTCCTTAAAATCTTCACGCTCAATATATAATTCTCTGGAGAACGGAATTTCTCTGGTTCCTGCACTTTCCTGTTCAGGGTTATTTTCAGTTTCCAGCCATTCTTCCTGTCCTTCAGGATAGTTTTCAATGATTAATTTAATAGGATCAACTACTGTCATTACACGTTTTGCCACTTTATTCAAGTCTTCACGAACGCAGAATTCCAATAACTGAAGTTCAATTAGATTTTCTCTTTTGGCAACTCCTACTTTTTCAATAAAATTCCTGATAGCAGTGGCAGTATACCCTTTTCTTCTCATTCCGGAAATCGTAGGCATTCTTGGATCATCCCAACCGCTCACTACATTTTCAGCAATCAGCCTCTGTAATTTTCTTTTGGAAGTAATCATGTAAGAAACGTTCATCCTTGCAAATTCTCTTTGCTTGTTTTTCACCTTTCCTTCTTCATACACTTGGTCTAGATACCAATTATACAATGGCCTATGGTTTTCAAACTCCAAAGAGCACAATGAGTGCGAAACCTGTTCGATATAATCAGACTCACCATGTGCCCAGTCGTACATTGGATAAATTTTCCAAGCTGTACCGGTTCTGTGATGAGGTTTATTTAAAATTCTATACATTACAGGGTCACGCATGTTCATGTTCGGCGAAGTCATATCGATCTTTGCACGAAGAGACATCGAACCACTTTCGAATTCACCGTTTTTCATTCTTTCGAATAAATCTAAAGATTCTTCAACAGGACGGTTTCTGTATGGAGATTCAATTCCCGGTTCTGCAGGATTTTTTCTTTGCTCAGTAATTACTTCAGATGGCTGCTCATCTACATAAGCTTTTCCTTCTTTAATCAACTGAACTGCCCAATCGTAAAGCTGCTGGAAGTAATCGGATGCGTACAAAACTTTATCCCACTTAAAACCTAGCCATTCAACGTCTTTCATGATAGAATCTACGAATTCCTGCTCTTCTTTTTCAGGGTTCGTATCGTCGAAACGAAGGTTTACGGGAGCATTGTATTTTTCACCCAAACCGAAGTTGATGCAGATCGCTTTGGTATGACCTACATGCAGATAACCGTTTGGTTCAGGCGGAAAACGGAAACGGAGCTCATCTTTTGTAAGTCCGTTTGCCAAATCATCTTCGATAATTTGCTCAATAAAATTGAGTGATTTTTTTTCTTCTTCCATTAAAAATTCGCTTTAATATGCCGCACTAACGACAATTTGCAAATTTAAGAAATTTAAAAATGGTATGAAAATAATTATTTTAAAACAAAATTCACCTGAAATTGAATTTTTTTTCAGAAATTTACATTCAGAAAAAACAGTTATAATATCATCATGAAGAAGATTAAAAAACAGCTTTTAAATATAATTGAATCTATAAAAAAAGCTATTTTCATTGACGGTGTAATTTAATATCAGCCTTTATAAAAAAGTTTTTCGCCGCTGAGCTCTAAGCAGCTCTTAAAATTATTAGTAAATAAACTTCCTGTACCTAGACCTTGAGGCATTTTATTTTTTTTAGTAAAGGTATATTGAGCAATCGCATTCAGACCAATATTACTCTCCAAAGCTGAAGTAATCCACCAACCTATATTTTGCTGCCCAGCTAGAGATACCCACTCATCTGATCCTGAGAAACCACCTATCAAAGAGGGTTTTAAAATAATGTACTGCGGGTTTATTTTTTCTAAAAGGTTCTTCTTTTCATTAAAATCAATAATCCCGATTAATTCTTCATCCAAAGCAATAGGAATTGGCGTTTCAGCACAAAGTTCAGCCATATCGTTCCAGTTTCCTGCTTTAATAGGCTGTTCGATTGAATGTATATCCAAATTTGCCAATTGTTGCAAAACAATTTTGGCTTTATCTTTAGTAAATCCCCCATTCGCATCAACCCGGAGTTCCAAATGATCTTTAGAAAATTTCTGTCTTAATTTTTGAAGAATTTCATGTTCAGATTTCCAGTCTACACCGATTTTTAATTTAATACAATGAAAGCCCTGCTCAAGTTTTTCCTGAATCTGCTCTTCCATAAAATCAATATTTCCCATCCAGATCAGGCCGTTGATAATGATTGGAATTTTATCTTCAGTAAACTCACTCGGAAAGTAAAGGTTTCCACCATTCTTTAAATTTAAAACAGCCTGTTCGTAACCGAACCAAATCGATGGAAATTCTTTCAATTCTTCTTTTAAATATTCAAAAGCCTGATTAATATTTTCACAAAGCCATTGCAGTTTCTGTTCATAATCTGCTATGTCATCAAAACTTAGTCCTCTGAAAATTGCACATTCTCCTACACCTTTTTTGTCATCCTGAAAAATTTCAAGAATAAATGTCTCTTTTTCAAGCAAAACGCCTCGAGATGTTCCACTCGGGCGCTTGAATTCTAATATATATTGATAATATTTTGCTGTCATTTATTTTACGCTGTCAATTCGCATAAATTCTTCTGCTTTTTCCACCATATCTACGCTTCCACAGAAGAAAGGAATTCTCTGGTGAAGTTCTGTCGGCTCAATTTCCAAAATTCTTCCGAAACCGTCTGTTGCCTTTCCGCCAGCTTGCTCGGCCAAGAAAGCCATCGGATTACATTCATATAACAATCTCAATTTCCCGTTTGGAGCCTGTGAATAAGAAG
This sequence comes from Chryseobacterium sp. RLHN22, assembly GCF_051011795.1. Taxonomy (NCBI): domain Bacteria; kingdom Pseudomonadati; phylum Bacteroidota; class Flavobacteriia; order Flavobacteriales; family Weeksellaceae; genus Chryseobacterium; species Chryseobacterium sp. RLHN22. The sequence continues at coordinate 63,927 of NZ_JBPCHW010000004.1, read as the reverse complement.
GGTAAATATAAATTCCGCCTTTCAGCATATTTCTGTGAAAATCTGCAACCAAAGATCCGATATATCTGGAAGTATAAGGCCTGTCACCCTCTTCCATCTGACAATATTTGAGGTAATTTTTTACACCTTGAGGAAATTTGATATAATTACCTTCATTGATTGAATAAATTTTTCCGGTCTTCGGGAAAGTCATGTTAGGATGAGAAAGATAATAGGTACCTAAAGAAGGATCAAGAGTAAATCCGTTTACTCCGTTTCCTGTCGTATAAACAATCATTGTGGACGAACCGTAAATAACATATCCTGCCGCAATCTGGTTGATCCCTTTCTGTAGAAAATCCTCCAGCTGAACGGGAGTTCCCGGCTCTGTAACTCTTCTGTAAATAGAGAAAATTGTTCCCACTGAAACATTTACATCGATATTTGAGGAACCATCAAGAGGGTCAATTAAAACAACATATTTACTTAAATGTCCGTTTTCACCACATTTAATATCAATGAAATCGTCATTTTCTTCAGAAGCAATTCCGCATACAACTTCCCGCTGTGACAGAGCCGTAATAAAAATATCGTTTGCTATAACATCCAGTTTCTGCTGTTCTTCACCCTGAACATTTTGGTTCCCTGCTGCTCCGGTAATATCTACAATTCCTGCTTTGTTTACTTCTCTGTTTACAACTTTTGAAGCTAATCTTATGGCACTCAGAAGGCGTGAAAATTCACCTGTAGAATACTGAAAATCTTCTTGTTTATCGATAAGAAACTCTCCTAAAGTTTGTAATGACTGATCTGACATATTTTTCTTTTTACACTTTTCCCAAATTTCGTAAAATTTATCCTATTTAAAAAATAAATATCAAAATAACCCTTACGAACTGTTTATCAAACAAATACAACCATTAACAAATCGAGTAATATTAAAACATCCGTTTTGAAAATTCCCAAATTATTAAAGTAAATACACTATTTGGAGACAAATTTTGATTTTAATAAAATCTTAATTATATCGCTCTCGCTGCCTATTTCATATCTCAGTGTAAATTTATAATTTTGACATCTTAAAATTTCGACAACGAAAATTATCTAACAAATTTATTTTTAATACTTTAATGAAAATCTTCAAGTTTGGTGGGGCTTCTGTAAAAGATGCCGAAAGTGTAAAAAATGTTTCTATGGTTCTTCAAAGTCAAGGCTTTGAGAAATGTCTGCTCGTTATTTCTGCGATGGGCAAAACCACAAATGCTTTGGAAAAAGTGGTAGAAATGTATTTTAAGAAAGATAACTATCAAACAGAGATTGAGGATATAAAACAGAAGCACATCGAAATAGCTAAAGGACTTTTTTCTGAAGACCATGCAGTTTTTGCAGAAATAAATCTGTTTTTCGATGATATCGATTCATTTTTAAGAAGAAATAAATCTCCGAACTACAATTTCGTTTACGATCAGGTGGTAAGTTGTGGAGAAATGATCTCCACGAAAATCGTAAGTGAATATCTGAATGACATTCAGTTTACCAATCAATGGTTAGACGCAAGAGATTATGTAAAAACAGATAACTCTTACAGAGATGGAGTTGTAGATTGGGCAAGAACCGAAGAATTTATTTCAAATTTAAATAAAGAAATCTGCTATGTTACTCAAGGTTTCATTGGTTCAGACGAAAACAATTTCACGGTAACTTTAGGAAGGGAGGGATCTGATTATTCAGCGGCGATTTTCGCATATTGCTTAAATGCCGATGCAATGACCATTTGGAAAGACGTTCCCGGAGTAATGACAGGAGATCCAAGAAAATTTGAGGATGTAAGCCTTCTTTCAAATATCTCTTATGAAGAAGCAATTGAAATGGCATATTACGGAGCCAGCGTTATTCACCCGAAAACGTTGCAGCCACTTCAGCAAAAAAACATTCCTTTTTATGTGAAATCTTTTATTGATCCCACAAAAGCAGGAACTAAAGTAGGAGTTTCAGATAAAAATCAAAGTGAAGAGTCTTATATTTTAAAAGAAAATCAGACTTTATTAAAGATCTCTACAAGAGACTTCTCATTTATCGCCGAAGATCACATGAGCTTAATTTTCAATAATTTAGCCAAGTACAAAATCAAAGTATCTCTGATGCAAAATTCTGCGATCTCACTGGAATTATGTCTGGAAGATAAATTTAACAAAGTTGATGAGTTGAATGACGAACTTCAAAAAGTTTTTAAGACCGATGTCATAAAAAATGTATCTTTATTTACGGTAAGGAATGCAAAGATGGAAAACATCGATAAATTTTACCAGGGAAAAAGCGTATTATTGGAGCAGATTGCAAAAAATACGCTGCAAATGGTAACACAATAAAACTAATTTCGACTAAAAACACATGAGCTTAATTTCGAAAAACGATTTAATCAAAGCTTCCGGCTTAAATAAGATAGGTTTTCTAAAAAACCCTGTCGCTTCTGCTGTGATGAGCATTGCGAAAATAAATGAAGTCAACAGACTCTATGATAAATTAAAAGACAAGGAAGGTAAAGACTTTTTCGATTCATTTGTGAGAGAGCGAAATTTAAGTTATATCGCTTTTGAAGAAGATTTAGCAAAAATCCCAAAAACCGGCCCGTTTATCCTGGTATCCAATCACCCGCTTGGTGCAATTGACGGAATTTTAATGTGCAAGATTTTATCTGAAGTCCGTCCTGATTTCAAAGTGATGGGGAATTTTCTTTTAGAGAAAATAAAGCCAATGGAACCTTATGTGATCCCTGTAAATCCTTTTGAAGGCAGAAAGGAAATCAGAAACAGCGCAACCGGGATGCGTGAAACCTTAAAGCATCTCGAAAACGGTGGTTGTGTCGGAATTTTTCCAGCCGGAGAAGTATCTAATAAAAACAATCCTTATAGTGAGATTTTAGATAAAGAGTGGGAAAAACCTGCTTTAAAGCTGATCAGGATGGCAAAAGTTCCGGTAGTTCCGATGTATTTTCATGCTAAAAACAGCACTTTATTTTATCAGATTGCCAAAATTCATCCCAACTTACAGACATTAATGCTCCCTGCAGAAATGATGAATGATAGGGAAAAGCCAATCCGAATCCGAATCGGCCGCCCGATTACTGTAAAAGTGATGGATGAAATGGAAAATATTGAAGAACTGGGAGAGTTTCTGAAACGTAAGGTTTACATGATGAAATCTTACTACGAAAAAAGAAAATCTCTTGCCCAGGCTATCAATCTGAAAAATCTTTCGGTGAAATTTCCTTTATTAAAAGAAGAAAATATCGTTCAGAATATCATTGATGAAACTCCGAAAGAAGACCTACTGAAAGACATCAGTAAAATAAAAGGAACCGACAGAATGCTGTTCAGCAACGGTAATTACGAGATTTATTTTACACCTTACGAAGAAATACCTTCTATTATGAGGGAAATCGGAAGGCAAAGGGAACTCACCTTCCGTGCGGTTGGAGAAGGAAGCAATCTGCCTTTTGATCTTGATGAATACGACAAACATTATCATCATCTGTTTTTGTGGGACAACTCGGCGGAAAAATTAGCCGGAGCTTATAGAATGGCCTTAGGTAAAGATGTGATGAAAAAATTTGGGATTAAAGGATTTTATACAAGTTCTCTATTTGAATTCGAACAGGATATCCATCCGTTTTTCAAGAAGGTTATTGAAATGGGAAGAGCTTATATCTGCGAAGAATATCAGCAAAAACCACTTCCGTTGTTCCTTCTGTGGCGAGGAATTGTACATGTTTGTTTAAGAAATCCTGATCATAAATTTCTGATGGGCGGTGTGAGTATTTCTAATAAATTTTCGGAATTCTCTAAATCGCTGATGATCGAATTCATGCGTTCCAATTATTACGACTCTGCTGTTGCTCAATATATTACCCCCAGAAATGACTACAAGGTAAAGCTGCGTGATCGTGATAAAAACCTGTTTATGAACGAGATGGAATCCGATTTAAATAAACTAGATAAAATTATCGATGATCTTGAACCGGAATTGAGAATGCCTGTTTTAATCAAAAAATATATTAAGCAAAATGCAAAGGTAATTGCATTCAACGTTGATCCTAATTTCAATGATGCGATCGATGGTTTGATGTACATCAGGATAAGTGACCTTCCGGAAAGCACAATCAAGCCTGTTTTAGAGGAAATGAGCGAACAAATAAGAAAAGAACAGGAAAATAATCAAGCTGAAAATCAGTAAGTTTTTGTATTAAATTTAAAAAACTTCGATTAATATTTGTTTCATATATCAAAACTTCCTACTTTTGCATCACTTTAAAACAACGAAGTAAAAAAGAATGGTTTCTTAGCTCAGTTGGTAGAGCAATGGATTGAAAATCCATGTGTCCCTGGTTCGATTCCTGGAGAAACCACACAAAACCGCCTTTCATTAGGCGGTTTTCTTTTCAAAAGTTGATTTAAGCTAATGGTTTCTTAGCTCAGTTGGTAGAGCAATGGATTGAAAATCCATGTGTCCCTGGTTCGATTCCTGGAGAAACCACTTAAACCACTCTTTTTCAAGGGTGGTTTTTTGTTTTATTTTTAAGTACGATTATTCATCATTCTTTTAATTTAAGTATATTCGCTTTTTAAAATTTTATTTCATTATGAAAAAATTGATCTCCGGATTATTTATTTTTCTCAGCATATTCATTTTAGCACAGGAAGAAGGAATTAAATTTGACCAAAGTGCTTTTAAAGATCTTCTTGCCAAAGCAAAAAAAGAAAAAAAATTAATTTTTATTGATGCTTATGCAGTTTGGTGCGGTCCGTGTAAAATGATGGATAAAAACGTTTTTACCCAAAAATCAGTAGGAGATTATTTCAATAAAAACTTTGTGAGCTCACGAATCGACATGGAAAAAGGTGAAGGAAGAGAGATTGCTCAGAAATTCTCTGTACGCTCTTACCCTACTTTTCTTTTTCTAAATGGCGACGGCGAATTGGTTTCTCAAAACTACGGATACATGGAGCCAAGTCTATTTCTTTCTATGGCACAGGATGTAAACGCTGTAAATTCTAAAGAAGGATCATCGAAAGAAAGATTTGCGAAAGGAGAAAAGGATCCGGAATTTTTAAGGAATATTATGAAGCTTAATTCAAATTCGGATTATGAGTTTGCCAAAAAAGCTTCGGAAAGGTATTTTGAAAATAAACCAAAAAACGAAGAACTGACAAAAGACGATGCCGGATTTTTATTTTATTTCCTTAAATCTTCTGAAGATCCGAATTACAAAACTTTTGTAGACAGAAAAGCCGAAATCATTAAATTCTTACCCGAAGAGAATTACACTGAGTTTAACAACCAGCTGATTTTAGGAAAAGTTGTTCAGGAATCTATTGATGAAAAAAACAAAAAAATCAACGACGTTTACTTCCTAAAAACTGCTGAACCTTTAGTAGGAAAAGAAGCTGCAATTACAAAATTAAACCAAACCAAACTGGCTTATTATGAGCAAAATGCCAATTTTGCCGAGTATGAAAAGGCAGCATTGGAATATTATAAAAACGCAGATTCATTTGAACCAAATGAACTTTTAAAAGCTGCATGGATATTTTCTGACAATATTAAAAATCAAGCTTCCTTGAAAAAAGCTGCAGAATGGGCAGAAAAATCGGTAATGCGTGGCGAAACATCAGAAAACACTTATATTTTAGCTAAAATTTATTTCAACCTAGGAAGTAAAGATTTGGCGAAAAACTTTGCCGAACAATCTAAGAACATCGCTACACAATCTGGTAAAGATGCAAGTTTAGCAGAAACATTATTAAGTCAAATTAAATAAAACTTACATTTTGAATCATAAAATTTTTATTGCATTGTTAAGCTTATTTTCGATAGTAAATATCAATGCTCAAGAAACTCAAGCTGAAGAAATTAAATCTGAATCTGACAAAAAGGTATATGTAAAAGGGAACGCTTTACTAATTCCGATTGGTGTAATCAATGTAGGAATAGAACATCAGATAAGCAAAAAATTTACTGTACAAGGTGATGTTTTAATTTCTCCGTGGAAATCTTTTGCCGGTCATGAAGCTCAGATTTATATGGGAACTGTTGAAGGGCGGTATTATTTTAAAGAAGCTTTTAAAGGATGGCATGTGGGAGCAAACATTTCTTTTGGAGTGTACAATATTCAGAAACCAAACTATTGGAATGATGATGTTTATACTGACGTTCAGGTAGGCATCCCGAGTCAATACATTAATTCACAATTGTATCAAAAAGGATATTCATTTTTGTTTGGTATTGAAGGAGGTTATCAATTCAAATTAGCAGAAAACTGGAATATGGATATTTTTGCTGGAATAGGAAGCTCCCAAGATTTCTATAAAGGTTATGTACGCGGAACTGGTGAAAGATATGACAGCGCTAACGGATACAACCGAAGCAGTGAAATTATTCCATACAGAGGTGGCGTAATGATTTCTTACAGGTTAAAATAAGACAAATGAAATTATTAGGAAGAAACCATATTATCATTTCGATCATAACGTTTGCCATACTTTTCTTTATGAATTATTTAGGAAATGAAGAAGCAGATAAACTGCAACGCGCTCTAATGACAGCTTCTGCAGGAGTTATCGGATTAACGATTGGTCTTTTTATTTTAAATAAAGGAAAGGATGACAAAAATCCACCACAGAATTTTGATTAACTGATTGAATAAAAAATATAAAATGTCAACTGTAGAATTTACAGTTGACATTTTTTTAATCCTGATAAATAATATATTTTCTCCTGATTTTTTCGAATTTATCCAAATCTGATTTCCAGGAAGATTTAATTTCTTTTTCGGTTTTTCCGGCAATAATTTGTTTTCTCAATTCATCGCTTCCAGCCAGAGTATCAAAGAAAAGATTTTTCAGAAAGAAATCCTGTTGTGGGTTTTTATAGTTTTTATATGCTTTAAGCAGCCATTCTAAATTCAGTTCACGTAAATCTTGATTGTAACCTGAAAGGTTTTCGCCATAACACAATTTGCCATTCAGGAAAGGATCTTTAGCACCGAAATTTGGTTTTGGAGTAAACTGATAAGGTAGAGAAGTCGTCCACGGTGAACCATAAATCTGGAAAGGTAAATCTGTTCCTCTTCCTACAGAAACCTGAGTTCCTTCAAAAAAGCATAAACTAGGATATAAATTGGTCGATTTATCATTTGGCAAATTCGGAGAAGGCTTGTCTAAAATCGAATAACGTTTTTTCTTGTGATAATCATGCATTTCAATCAAAGTATATCTTGCCTGAACACCATTTTTTAACCACTTTTCGCCATTAACCATTTTTCCGTACTCTCCGATCGTTAAACCATAAACTACAGGAACTTCATGCATTCCTACAAAACTTGTCCATTTTTTCTTTAAAACAGGTCCGTCGATATACCCATCGTGTGGATTTGGCCGGTCTAAAACCATAATTTCAACATTATTCTCAGCTCCAGCTTCCATCAAATACGTTAGAGTTGAAATGTATGTATAAAATCTCACTCCAACATCCTGAATATCAAAAACGACAATATCAAGTCCTTTTAACTGTTCAGATTTTGGCTTTTTATTATTTCCGTAAAGAGAAACGATAGGAATTCCTGTTTTTACATCTACTCCGTTTTTTACTTTTTCCCCGGCATCTGCATCACCTCTGAAACCATGTTCGGGAGCAAAAATTGTTTTAATTTTCACATTATTTCTAACCAGAAAATCCACCAGATGCGTTTTATCTTTTAATAACCCCGTTTGGTTGGTTACAATTCCTATGGTTTTATTTTTTAAAAGAGGAAGATAAATTTCAGGTCGGTCTGCACCTGTTTTAAAACCACCTCTATCTGACGTCTGAGAATAATATCGGCTGAATACTCCTAAAAAAATTAGGCAAATAAGAACGAATGTTTTAATTTTGAAATTTAAATTCATAAGCTTGAAATTTCCATTATATTTCTCCCGAAAAATAGCGTTTTCCAAAGATAACAAAAATAACCTTTCACGGGTTATCATCTTCATCGGAAGGCTTTCTGTGGCTTTAGGCATCATTGTATCTCTGATAACCGTTTCTACAGGGCTGGGCTCGAAAAAAGCAATTAAAGAACGTTTAGGAGATTTCAGCGGACACATTACCATAAAATCTACCAAATCTAATTCTTCTTACAATACCTCGGTTCTTGATCAGGAAGGTTTGAATATTAAAAGTATTAAAGCCCTACCCGATGTCGCAGCAGTTCAGCAATATGCGATGGTGACAGGAATTATGCGTAATGAAAACAGTTTTGCAGGAATTATTTTTAAAGGTGTAGACAGAGATTTTGACAGTTTAAGATTTAAGAAGTTCCTAATTGCAGGAAAAACTCCGTTTTTCAGTGGAAAAGGCTATAATAACGGCATTGTTATTTCAGAAAAAATTGCCAATGATCTTCACCTTAAAGTAAATGACAGTATCGTTACTATTTTTTCAAAAGCTGATCAAAAGCCGATTTATCGAAACTTTGAAGTTGCAGGAATTTATAAAACCGATATTAAAATGATTGACGATCAATTCGTCATCGGCGACATTAATCATGTAAGGAAAATTCAGGATATGAAACCCGATGAAGTTGGCGGACTTGATATCTTTTTCAAAAACATCAACAACATTGATAAAGATGCTCCAAAAGTTGAAAAGTTTATCGGGTATAAAAATTATGCTGAAAGAGCTACTGATAAATATCCGCAAATTAATGACTGGATTGGTCTTTTCGATACCAACATCGGAATTATCATTTCTATTATGCTTTTGGTAGTGATTATTAATATCATTATGGTTTTGCTGATCCTGATCATCGAAAGAACCAACTCCATCGGATTATTGAAAACTTTAGGCGCTACAAACGGACAGATTCGTGCGACTTTTATCAATTATACTTTAATCATCATGGTTCCCGGACTTTTATACGGAAATGCCATTGGTCTCGGACTTTTGCTTGCTCAAAAATTCTTTGGAATTATTAAGCTGAATCCTAAAGATTATTATGTAAGTGTTGTTCCTGTTGATTTAAATCCTCTTCTGATTATTTCAATTTCTGTTGGGATTTTAATTATTTCAGGATTAGCTTTGGTGATTCCGAGTTATCTGATCAGTAAAATTTCTCCGGTGAAAGCAATTAAGTATAATTAATTGTTAACTGTTGAATTGTCAATTTGCTTCGTTTGTTAATTTCTATTTACTCTGAATTTTGATTTATTGCTAAATATGTTTTAGCCCAGATTGAGCGACATGTTTAAGCTCTTTTTAAGGATTCGGCGGCGGCAAAGCCGCCGCCGAATCCTTAAAAAAGCGAGTAGCGAAAGCTGGAAAAAGCTCCTAAAAAATCAGATCATTAATAAATTAAATAAACATTTATCAATTGTTTATCAGCTATTTTAGCGCATTGTAAAATCTGCACTTAAACCAAATTACACCTAATTATTTACATAGCTTAGGAATTATTCTGAAAAATGTATCTTTGGATCGCAGAAAAAACAATAAGAACTACATATGAAATACGCAGAAAATATACTTGAAACCATAGGAAATACGCCACTTGTGAAACTTAACAAAGTTTTGGGTGAAGATTTCCCGGCATTGGTTTTAGCAAAAGTAGAAACTTTCAATCCCGGAAATTCTGTAAAAGACAGAATGGCCCTTAAAATGATTGAAGATGCCGAAAAAGACGGAAGATTGAAGCCGGGAGGAACGATTATCGAAGGAACTTCAGGAAATACGGGGATGGGATTGGCTCTTGCAGCGATCATCAAAGGCTACAAATGTATTTTTGTAACCAACTCTAAACAGTCTAAAGAAAAATGCGATATTCTTCGTGCGGTAGGAGCCGAAGTGATCGTTTGTCCGACCGATGTGAAACCGACTGACCCACGTTCTTACTATTCTGTTTCAAAAAGATTGGCTAAAGAAACGGAAAACGGATGGTATGTAAATCAATACGATAACTTATCCAACAGAGCAGCTCATTACGAATCTACTGCTCCTGAAATCTGGGAACAAACTGAGGGAAAACTGACTCACTTTTTGGTTGGAGCGGGAACCGGAGGAACGATTACAGGTTGTGGAATGTTTTTTAAAGAGAAAAATAAAGACATCAAAGTAATCGGTGTTGATACATACGGTTCTATTTTAAAGGAAATTCATGAAACGGGGGAAATCAATTTAGGAAACGCTTATACCTACATTACAGAAGGAATTGGTGAAGATATTCTTCCTGAAAACTATGATATGTCTGTAATCGATCATTTCGAAAAAGTGACTGATAAAGATGGTGCTGTTTATGCAAGAAAACTGGCTAAAGAAGAAGGAATCTTCTGTGGATATTCTGCGGGAAGTGCAATGGCTGCTTTGGTTCAGATGAAAGACCAGTTCACGAAAGATGATGTGATTGTTGTTTTATTACACGACCATGGTTCAAGATACGTTGGGAAAATCTACAACGATGATTGGATGAAGGAAATGGGTTGGTTAGATTAATCAGCTTTTGACTATAAAACAAAACTCAGAGTAATTTGCTCTGAGTTTTGTTTTATTTGATGTTTTTTTCGACAGCTTCAGTCAGGGATTTGTAATCTTCTGTGCTCATTGATTTTTTCGGAAACATATAATTAAATTTTCCTTCCAAAGCAATAAACTTTTCGGCAATTTCAGCTGAAGTAAATTCAGTCCACAAGCTTGTCTCTTTTTTATTGTTTAAATTGACCTTAAAAACTTTATTATTGAATTTAATCTGGTAGATTTCAGGATTTTCCAAGGTTTTTAAATAAGTCACTACGTCTTTTCTCCATTTTGAAACTTTATTGATGGCTAAAGAAAGATAAACCGCACAAAGTAAAAATAGAAAGCTTACAAAATACAGAATTCCAAATTTTTCTTTGCTTAAATCATCTTTAAAAATAAACAGGATGATTAAAATAATTCCAACAACGATTGTAGTCACTGTTTTGCCTTTTGTGGTTGAGGAAAAAAATAAACTTCCCTGACTTCCCATAAAATACACTTCCTCGAAATCTTTCCTGTTGATATTTAAATTAATGACTTTATCCTGATTCTGGTTCATACTGATTAATTCTACCCGTAAAGATAAGTTTTTAGATTCATATCAAAATTATGTATCGATAGGATTACATCCTATTTTATTAAATCCTCCTTCCGAGACTTTCTCGACCTTAAAGTTTACTCATCTTGATATTTATCACCAATTGCTGAAAGCTTACTCATCAACTCACGATTTCTTTGTTTTAAATCCTCCATTTTCTGAAGCATATCATGAATAACTTCTAAGCCGGGAAGATTGATTTCCAGATCGTAATGCCAATTGGTAAATCTCTCAAAATTGGGTAAATCTTCATACATCAGGTAGCGGATCTCATTTTCGGTCTGAATATGCAACAAACCGGAATCTACCAGTTCATCAAAAAAAGTAACTTCAACATTGTATATTTTTACGAGTTCTTCTCGCGATATTCTTTCACTCATGACTTAGGAATTTTTAAGTTGTTCAAAAAGTTCTTTTTGTTTTTCGGTGAGATTTGTCGGCAGTTTCACTTCGTAAGTCACAAACAGATCACCAAACTCGCCTTCTTTTTTATATACCGGAAAACCTTTTCCTTTCAGCCTTACTGTAGTTCCGTTTTGGGTTTCAGGTTTTACCTTTAAATTAACACTTCCTGTCAATGTATTCACTTTTACATCACCACCTAAAACAGCAGTATATAAATCTATCGAAACTTTCGTTTTCAGATCATCACCTATTCTTTCAAAATTCGGATCGGCAGGAATAGTAAAAGTGATAAACAAATCTCCATTCGGTCCTCCATTAAAGCCCGGATTTCCATGACCTTTTAATTTAATCTGCTGACCGTCATATACTCCGGCAGGAATTGTAATTCTTACTTTCTTACCATTAATATCAAAAGTCTGCTGATGTGTTGTGGCTGCATCTTTTAAACTTAAATTCAACTCTGCATGTACATCTTGTCCTTTAAATTTTCCTGAAGCACTCCCTCTCGAACTTCTCCCAAAACCGCCTCCGGCTCCGCCAAACATGCTTTGGAAAAAATCTGAAAAATCTTCACCTTCTCCAAAATCAGCACCGGAAAATCCACCTCCGAAATTTCCGCTCTGGCTTTGACTTTGATATTGTCTTTGCTGTTGCTGAGCTTTCTCGTATTCTTCCCCATGCTTCCAGTGTTCCCCATATTTATCGTACTTTTTACGATTTTCAGGATTGCTGAGCACTTCATTGGCTTCATTCAGTTCTTTGAATTTTCGCTCGGCCTCTTTATCATCAAGATTTAAGTCTGGATGTAGCTTCCTCGCTAATTTTCTGTAGGCTTTTTTAATGTCATCTTGCGTCGCATTCTTATCTACACCTAAAATTTTATAGTAATCTATATACGCCATAGGAACGTTTTTACTCAAATTTAAGGAATTTATGACTGAAATTAATACTATTGAATGTTAAAAATAAACCTATCTTTGATTAAAAAGCACCCTATGAAAGAAGTGTTGAAAAACTATTCAGGAATCATCCTTTTATTGCTAGGAATCACCATTGGAAGCATTATCGGAATTGTTGTTCCCGATGTTGTTTATTATATCAAACCTTTAGGTGATATTTTCCTGAACCTTCTTTTTGTGAGTGTGGTCCCATTGGTATTTTTTGCTGTTTCCAATTCTATTGCATCATTGGAACAGCAATCTAAATTCGGAAAGATCATGGTAACGATGGCTTTTACCTTTCTGTTCTTTATTTTAACAGCCGCTGTTTTTACCATTTGTGCGGTTTATGTATTTCCTGTATCCGGAGTTTCCGGAAGCAACGAAATTGTTGAAGAAACAGCGAATAACGACAGCTGGGGAAATAGAATTGTAGGGTTCTTTACGGTTGGGGAATTCACACAGCTTTTTTCAAGACAAAATATGTTAGCGCTTTTAATTTTTGCTTTCATGACAGGGTTTTCAGCCAGAAAAGCAGGAGAAAAGGGTTCGGTTTTCAGATCATTTATTGCTTCGGGGTACGAAGTGATGAAAGAACTGCTTTTATTAATAATGAAAATCGCTCCAATTGGTCTCGGAGCTTATTTTGCCTATCAGGTGGCAACTTTAGGACCTCAGCTTTTTGGATTTTATGCTAAACCTTTAGGTTTATACTATATTGCAGGAGTTGTTTATTTCTTAGTCTTTTTCTCACTGTATGCTTTTATGGCAAAAGGGCAGAATGGAGTGAAAAGTTTTTGGACCAATGCTATTTATCCGACTTTAACCGCTTTGAGTACCTGCAGTAGCTTTGCAACAATGCCTGCTAATTTACAGGCCGCTTCAAAAATTGGAATTCCAAACCAAATTTCAAATATTGTGATTCCGATTGGAACGACCTTGCACAAGAACGGCTCATCAATGTCTTCAATTATTAAGATTTATGTAGCTTTTTTAATTATCGGAAGAGATTTTTTTGATCCGATGAATTTACTTTTAGCTCTAGGAATTACAGTTTTTGTAAGTATTGTGGCCGGTGGAATTCCGAATGGCGGATATATTGGCGAAATGTTGATGATTTCTGTTTATAAATTGCCACAGGAAGCCATTCCGGCAGTGATGATTATCGGAACACTGGTTGATCCTTTAGCTACAGTTCTGAATGCTGTCGGTCAATTGGTAGCTTCCATGTTTGTGAGTAGGTTTGTGAAAGTTTGATTTTTTTGTTAAACACAAATTACACTAATAATTTTGCTAGTTTTATGAATAATTTTATAATGCAACATCAGCGTTATCTGCCAAATCTGAGTGAATTTCTAAAAAATATTAGCTAATTTATATTTATCTCGCAGATTTTGCTGATTGAGCAGATTTTTTATTCACTCCGCTTTACAGGTTCCAGATTTTGTAATTCTTCCTGTGTGAAAAGTCTATAATTAACTTTAAATGTTTTTCCTAAAGGTGTTTCCAAAGAAAACCCTCCCGGTCCGAAACCATCTACAGCATCCAATGTAAAATGCGAATATTTCCAGTATTCGAAGAGATCTCGGTCGATCCAGAACTCATGGCCGTTGATGGTGCCGATCATGGCATCATTCATTCTTGGGAAGAATCCTCCTTTCTCGAAACATTGAGGTTGTGTTCCTTCGCAACAGCCTCCTGCTTGATAAAACATCAAATCGCCATATTTTTTTTCTAATTCCCAGATCACTTCTATGGCTTTTTCTGTGGCAGAGAGGCGTGATATTTTGGTTTGCATAGCTTTTTATTTTTGTTTGATGTTCTTTTGTCTTGAAACAAAAGAACCAAAAGTTCAAGACTTGGAAACTTCCGCTAAAAATTATTTCTGTTCACTAAAAATTCCAAAACTTACGCGAATACAAGATATGTTCTCCGGTTCAATATTTTGTCGCGCTTCAAACAGTGGAATTTTTTTAACGCTTACAGAATTAATTTTCTTAACGCTCATTTTCTTAGGTCAATATTTTTATAAAGTTAAAAAAGTTCGGCGAAATTTCATTTCGCCGAACCCACTCATCATCATTTAATTTGAGCCAGCAATATCGAGAACGATTCTGCCATCAATCTGCCCTTTTTTCATTTTATCAAAAACATCATTGATATCTTCTAATTTTGCAGGAGTTACCGTTGCCTTTACCAATCCTTCATTGGCAAAGTCCAGGGCTTCCTGAAGATCTTTTCTGGTTCCTACAATTGAACCTCTTACAGTTATTCTCTTCAGCACCGTTTCAAAAATCGGTAATTCAAAGGAGCCCGGAGGAAGACCATTCAAAGCAATAGTTCCTTTTCTTCTAAGAACATCAATTCCCTGTTTAAAAGCAATGGGAGAGACCGCCGTAATCAATGCGCCGTGCATTCCGCCGACTTCTTTATGAAGATATTCTCCAGGATCTGTGTTTTTTGCATTGACCACTAAGTCTGCTCCCAATTTTTTCGCTAAATCTAATTTGTCATCTGCAACATCAATCGCCGCAACATGCATCCCCATAGCTTTTGCATATTGTACCGCAACGTGCCCCAATCCTCCAATACCTGAAATAGCTACCCACTCTCCTGGTTTTGTTTCGGTTTCTTTCAATCCTTTATAAACAGTGACTCCCGCACACAGAATCGGCGCTATTTCAAGGAAGTTAACATTTGATTTCAAATGGCCAACATATCGTGAGTCTGCAATAACATATTCTGCAAAACCTCCATCAACACTATAACCTCCGTTTTTTTGGGCTTCACAAAGGGTTTCCCAACCCGTAATGCAGTAATCACAACATCCGCAAGCGGAATACAGCCATGGAACTCCTACCGCATCACCCTCCTTTACATAAGCTTCCGGTCCGCAAGCGACCACAATTCCGACTCCTTCATGTCCGGGAATCAATGGCATTTTAGGCTTTGCAGGCCAGTCTCCGTCAACAGCATGTAAGTCTGTATGACAAACTCCACATGCAATTACTTTTACCAAAACTTCATATCTTCCGGGCTCTCTTACCGGAACTTCTTCTATTTTTAAGGGTTGTCCATAGCCTTGAACAACGGCAGCTTTCATTGTTTTTGGAATCATATCTTGATTTTTTGATTAGTTTTTAGTTTAATTTTTCATCTTTTAATTTGATGATTTTTTAACGCAAAGGGATCAAAGACTTTTTTTGCCAATTAGGCTGCGTATTTTTAAGCCCGCAAAGGCTTTTGACTACATCGAATCTTCGATTTCACTTAGCTAGAATCACTACGGGTTTTATCTTATGAATTTTTATGAGATCTCCTACTCACCTGAATATCAGGCAAGGAGTACTATTGTTTGCGTGAGGGATAGGAAGGGTCTCGTTTGAAAAAACGAGAGTGCGAAGCACCGAAACGAAGTGAAGCCCTGAATAGCCCGACCGTTTTTCCCCGTTGCCGAGACGGGGAAAACGGGCGCGCCCTAATATTTAAAAATTAAAAGAAACCTAATTTGTTTTTGTTGTATGAAATCAACATGTTTTTGGTCTGACGGTAGTGATCCAACATCATTTTGTGATTCTCACGGCCGATTCCCGACTGCTTATAGCCTCCGAAAGGCGCCCCCGCTGGATAAGAATGATATTGATTTACCCAAACTCTGCCTGCCTGAATCTGGCGCGGGATATTGTATAGCTGGTGTGCGTCTCTTGTCCAAACTCCAGCGCCAAGACCATAAATAGTATCGTTTGCAATTTGTAATGCTTCCTCTTCATCTTTAAACGTGGTAAAAGCCAATACTGGTCCGAAAATTTCTTCCTGGAAAATTCTCATCCTGTTGTTCCCTTTAAAAATAGTCGGCTGGATATAGTATCCATTTTCCAAACCTTCACCGACATTGTTCACATCTCCGCCAACAAGCACTTCTGCTCCTTCTTCTTTTCCTAACTGAATGTAAGAAAGGATTTTATCTTTTTGAATCTTAGAAGCCTGAGCTCCCATCATTACGGTTTTATCCAGTGGGTTACCTACTTTAATCGCTTTTACTCTTTCGATCACTTTTGCGATGAAAGCATCTGCAATATCTTCCTGAACTAATAATCTTGACGGGCAGGTACAGATTTCCCCCTGATTTAGAGCAAAAAGAACCGCTCCTTCAATTGCTTTATCTAAAAATTCATCATCCGCATCCATTACCGAACTGAAGAAAACATTTGGCGATTTTCCTCCTAGTTCCAATGTTACAGGGATGATATTTTCTGTTGCATACTGCATTACCAAACGACCTGTAGCTGTAGAACCCGTAAATGCTGCTTTTGCCACTTTTGGATTTGTCACTAAAGCCCTTCCTAATTCTGCTCCGAAGCCGTTCACAATATTTACAACTCCCGGAGGAAGCAAATCGCCAATCAGTTCCATCAAAACCATAATAGAGATCGGTGTACTTTCGGCAGGTTTTAACACCACACAGTTTCCTGCTGCCAAAGCGGGAGCCAGCTTCCAAACAGCCATTAAAATTGGGAAATTCCATGGAATGATTTGAGCAATAACGCCAAGAGGCTCATGGACAATAAGAGAAACCGTGTCTTTATCCAGTTCATTATGAGAACCTTCTTCAGCCCTGATTACTGAAGCAAAATACCTGAAATGGTCAATTGCCAAAGGAATATCTGCTGCTAAAGTTTCTCTTACTGCTTTTCCGTTGTCTATTGTTTCAACCGTTGCGATGTACTCTAAATTCTGCTCGATTCTGTCTGCAATTTTGTTTAAAATAATACTCCTTTCTGTAGAAGAAGTATCTTTCCAGGTCTGAAATGCTTTTTCTGCAGCATTTACTGCCAATTCCAAATCTTCTTTTGAAGAGTGAGCCGCCTGTGTGAAATTTCTGCCATCAACAGGAGAAACTACGTCAAAATACTGCCCGTTTACAGGTGCTGTAAATTTTCCGTTAATATAGTTATCATATCTGCTTTTAAATTCAGGCCACTGTAATAAAGTACCTGATTGTAGTTGTGCTGTAGTGCTCATATTTATATAGTTTTAATTTTTCTGTAAAGCCAAATTACACTTACCAGCAACATTCATATAGCAAAATCGTACAAAAAAATATCAAAATCGTGCAGAGTGATAATTTTATTATTTCATTAACATTTATTTAAGTTGATTATTTTCTATATTTGAGTAAACAGGTTATAAAAAATGTTTAGAAATGAACAATAACAAGATTTTATTAGAAACTCCCGAATTAAAAAGGGAAAGCCAGCTGTTACACCTGGTTGAAAATCAGACAAAATTCAATCTAAACAATTGTGAATTCAGCATTTATGAAACCCATAGGGCTGCATTTGACGTAAAACTGCATTTTGAAACGATTGCATTCACCGCAATGCTCCGTGGAAAAAAACATATGAAACTGGATAATAAAACGAATTACTTTGACTATTATCCGGGAGAAAGTGTGCTTGTTTCACCGGGAGAGACAATGGTAATTGATTTTCCTGAAGCAGATGAAACGCCATCACAATGCATTTCTTTGAGCCTGAATCCTGAATTTATTGAAAATTCTCTGAATCATTTAAACTATCATCTTCCTAAAGTAGATGAAACTTCCCGGTGGAATATTGAGCTGGATGAATATTTTTTGTTTAACAATCAGTCTTTGGCTTCGGCTACCAATAATATCATGAGAATTGCGATGGATGATAATTCCCAAAAAGATATTATGGCCGATTTTGCCTTAAAAGAGCTTTTAATCCGTCTGATGCAGACTCAGGCGAGAAGCATGGTGGAAAAGAATATTGTAAAGAATAAATCCAGAATCGGCTTTGCTGTAGATTATATCAGAAAAAATCTTCACCAGAAATTATCGATTGAGAGTATTGCCAAACTGGCCTATGTAAGCAAATCAAATTTCTTTAAAATGTTTAAAGATGAGCTGGGAACTTCTCCGAATGATTTTATTTTACAGGAAAGAATTAATAAAGCAAAAGAATTGTTGGCGAGTCAGAACAGTATTAAAGAAACGGCTTACCAGACCGGTTTTTCGGATACCAATTATTTTACAAGGGTATTTAAGCAACTGGTGGGAGTTACCCCAAAAAACTACCAGGATAAGGTTTTATTTTTAGAATAAAAAAGACCTCAAATTGACATTGAGGCCTTTTATAATTTTAATTATCCTTGATAATCATAATATCTTGCTCCTTTCAAAACAGGGCTTTCCAATTCTACAGATTGTAATCCGAAACCTTTATAATTTTCATTGACCGAGTTTTCTAACTGCTTTCTGTGAAGTTTTTCATATGTTTCAAAATCGATTGCTTTTCTGTTTTCTAATCCTTCAAATAAATCCCATTTTGCCACCACATTTTTCCAGTTTTCAGAAACTTTTCCGGCAAAGACTTTAGACTTGGAACCGCTTCCATAGCCTAAAAATCCGATTTCCCGCCCAGCTAATTCTTCATTTTCGTTGAAAGAAGTCTGCAATGCGGAAAGTAAAGCCATAAAAATAGAGGCTGTATACATATTTCCAATTTCTGAAGAAGCTCTTTGGGATTTCTCAATTTTATCATTGATAAACTGAATATATTCCTCAGATTTTGCAACCGATTTTTGCTCATCAGGAGTTTCATAAGACAATCCGTTTTCTAAACTGTAAATTTCAGTGAAAACTCTTTTTCCGTGAAAAGCATAAGGAAGATGGAAAATAAGATATTTCCAGGTCTCATAAGGTTTATTTTTTCCGGTAATCTCTTTATAATGATTATAAGCTTCTCTGATTCTGTCCTGATAACATTGGTTGGAATATTGTCCGTCAAAAACAGGTTCATCCGTAAAAACTTCAATTTTCTCAGGGAAATTTTCGGGAGCATTTGTTAAATCTTCTTTTGTAAAATGGCGTCTCGGCTTGAAAAAATCGAAAACAGATTCTGTAGCTACCCCCCAATTGTTTTCAATTTCTATTAACTCAGGCTTGGAAGAAACTAAAACAGCAACAGCACCTCCTCCCTGCGTATATTCACCGGAAGAAGCCAGCTCATATTTTGCATAATCACTCGCAATGACCACCGCTTTTTTGTCAGGATTTGCTCTTACGAAATCTAAAGAATTGTGAAGCGCGTCTACTGCTCCGATACAAGCAAAAGTCATATCTACCACATCACAGTTTTTGAAACATCTTTCTCCAAATTCTCCTTCTAAAACTTTTTCAACCATCTGCATGGCGTAAGAAGCTGTTGGTTTTGCCGCATCCAGAGCACTTTCTGTTCCCAGATAAATTCGTGATATTTCTTTTGGATTGATATTGTAATCTTTAATCAGTTTCAGCAAAGCTTCGGCTGCAAAAGTTGCTGCATCTTCATGAACATCAGGAAAACCCATTTTATGCAATCCTAATCCTTTTTCCAGTTTTGCAGGTTCAATTCCCCTTTTTTCTGCTAAGTCCTTAATTTCCAAATATAAAGAAGGCACATAATAGCTTGCTGCCTCAATTCCAAAAGTCATAATTGTTAATTTTTAAACGAATTTATAAAAGATAATATAAAAAATACAGTAAAATTATATTAATTTTTAGCAATTAAATAAAAAAGCATCTCAACTGAAATGCTTTTAAATGAATATCTGATTTCATTAAATTTACTTTCTTACTTTTTTATCATTTTAAATGATTCCGTACCAAGAGCAGTTTTTCCGCTGACGATATATGTTCCGCTTGCTAAAGAAGAAACATTGATTCTGCCTTCATTTACACCAGCTTTGTACTGACCCACTTTCTGTCCCGAAATATTGTAGATAGAAATTTCGTCTACCTTTTCATTGCTCTTATAATTTAGAACATCCTTAACTGGATTAGGATAATAACTGATTGCTGATTGTGTTGGCTTTTTAATGTCTTTCACACTTAAGTTACTACCAGAAACTACTACTGCATCTACCAAAGTAGAATATCCATAATCTGTTTCACATTCAATAGCTATCTGATAAGTTGTCGGTGGTAATCCTATATTGCCGGATGAAGTCCATGTTGTAATATCAGAATGAAACTCCACAATCTGTACCCAAGGCGAAGTTGCCGAAGTTCTGTAAAATACTCTCAGCCAGTTTTGGTCGGGATCCCAAAATGGATTTATATAATAAAAACTTACTGTAGGATTAGATACAGCAGACAAATTAAGAGGAGGACTTACCAATTTTGTTTTATCAAAGTCATGTGAATCTCCAGGGTAATTTGCAAATTTCGTTCCCTCATAAGCCGTAATATTAGAACTTCCTGTACTTGCAGCACTTGCAAATGTCCAGGCCATATTATTTACTTCATAAATCTGAGTCCAGTCTCCTCTTGTTGGAGAATTGTCCTCAAAGGTTTCAGTCCAGGGAAATGTTGTAATCTGTGCGTTAATAAGGCTTCCTCCTACAATCGAGATGGCGAGAGCTACCCTTTTCAACATTAAAGCAGAAAATAATTTTATTTTCATAATTATATATTTTTAAGTGATTTGATGTCAAATTTATAAAAAAATATTTCAATAATTACCAAATAAATAATAAAATTTTCAAAACATTAAATACAATATTTTAAAAATCAATAAAAAAACCATTGTTTATACAATGGCTTTCTATATTTTGGAGAATTTTATTTGAAATTCTCAATAGCTTTATTGATTACATCAATCTGAGGATTGATATTAGAAGCTTTTTGTGGATTTTGTTTAAGGAGTTCCATTTTTTTATTGAGACCATCTTTCAACATCTGGCTTATCATCATTTTTACCTGAGGATTATCTCCCATTTGACCTTTAGCCTGGCCTAAAATTTTAGTGATATTTTCTGTCGCCTCTAAATTGTCGGAAGACATAATCCAGTTATATCCTTCTTCTGCAACTTTACCCAACTCAGGATCCTGAAATTTTATAAATGGATAAAATGCTACGACCGGAGTAATATTAGCCATCTGAGAAGTCACTTTATTTTTGACAACAACCGGCAGCAATTGATTCAATAAGTCTTCAGAAGCACCCTCCAAATCGATTTTATCTGCCAATGTATTTGCTTTTGAAGGATCAACTGTAATAATTGCGGCTAATGAATTTGTTTTTACCGAATTTGAAACTGCATTTACTCCTTTTTCAAAAATCGGAACGTATTTTTTATCTTTTGTTTTTGCCAAAGCAGCAATTGCCACTCCCTGAACCAGAGTTTTAGGATCATTTGAAGCTAATTTTTCAACATCTGCTCCTAAAGCTTTCATTTGTTCGGGAATACTTAAATCCATTAATTCCAAAGCTTTGATTCTTATCCTGAAGAAAGGGTCTTTCAATGCTGCCGCCAGAAGTTTTGTAGCGGCTGGATTTTTCCCAACCTGATCTTTGATACCGTTTAAAGCATTATATTTACTTTTAAACTCTTTTGAATTGGTAAACTGAAGAAGGTTCTGCTCCGGAGTTTTTGAATCGGTAATATCTGCAAGTAGCACTCCGTCTGCATTAATATTAATTAAATCCGGATTTTTAGATGAATCAAATGTAAATGTGTTTTTTGCCTTTGCATTTGCCCAAACATTATATCTCTTAGGCTTACCGTTATCATACACATCGATTGCAAGAGGAAACTCGAACGGCTGCTCCTGAGATTGGGTTAAAGTAACCGTAACCTGTTTTTTAACAGGTTCGTAAGAGGTTGTGTAGCCTAATTTCGGGTTTCCGCTTCCGAAAAACCACTGATTAAAGAACCAGTTTAAATCTTTTCCCGAAACTTTTTCGAATGAGAGTCTTAGCTGGTGCGCTTCGGCATTTTTGTATTCGTTCGTTTTAAGATAATCATTCATTCCTGCAAAAAAAGCATCATCACCAAGATAATTTCTCAGCATATGAAGAATTCCGCCACCTTTCTGGTACGTTACCAAATCGAAAACATCTTCACGGGAACCATAATCAAACCTTACCAGATCTTTTTTGAAGTCAGCCGGATTATGAATATACCGGTCAACATCTTCCATCTGGTGATAATCTGCCTGATCTTTTCCGTATTTGTATTCATTCCACAAGTATTCCGAGTAATTAGCAAAAGATTCATTAACTGTTAAATTACTCCAGCTTTCTGCGGTAACCAGATCACCAAACCAATGATGAAATAATTCGTGAGCAATGGTATCTTCCCACTTATTCTCATCAATCAGCTGTCCTGGCTTTTGTAAAATATCACTTCCATGAAGCGTTGCCGTTGTATTTTCCATTGCGCCGGAAACATAATCTCTTCCTGAAATCTGCGCATATTTCGGCCACGGATAATCGTAACCTAACTTTTTAGAAAAGAAATCGATCATTTCGGGAGTATTTCCGTAGATCTGCTTTGCGTAGGGTTCGTATTCTTTTTCGATATAATAATCTACAGGAACATTTTTCCATTTATCTTTTACCACTGCGTAGTCACCAACTCCCATGAAGAAAAGATAGGTTGAATGCCTTTTATCCATCACCCAATGATCGGTTCTTTCTCCATTAGATTCTTTTTTTGATTCTTTTAAAATTCCATTTGAAAGGGTAACATATTTATCAGGAACCGTCATGTAGATTTCCTGTGTTGTTTTCTGATTAGGTTTATCAATAGTGGGAAACCATGCGGAGGAAGATTCTGTTTCACCCTGAGTCCAGATTTGAGTCGGTTTACCCGGATCCTGACCTTGTGCATTGATAAAGTAAAGACCTTTGGCATCATTAATTGCTGCACTTCCCTGCTGTTTCACTTCATTCGGGCGAGCCGTGTATTTAATGTAAATCGTGTAATCATGATTTTTAGCATACGTTTTATCTAAAGTAATTTTTAGAACATCATTTTTGTAATCATATTTCAACGGCGATTTTTTACCATTTTGATCCAAAGCAACTTCATGAATCAACATTCCTTTTGCATCCAGTATCAATTCGTTTGTCGCATAAAAGTAAGGTGAAGCGGTTAACCACTCTTCACCGTTCATCTGCTCTTTCTGATAATCGAAACTGACTTTTAGTTTGGTATGTTTTAGTTCAGTAAGTTTGGTATGGGTAGCTCTGTAAACTTCGTTTCTTCCGGAAGTCTCAGTTTGTGCGAATACATTAGCGGAGAGTAAGATTCCCAGTATTGCAATTGATAAAATCGCCTTTCTCATTATATATTATTTACATATTCTGCAGAAACTAATCCATATAATTTCTGAGGATTATTTTTGTTTTTTTGATTATTTTTTGATTAAAATGTCAAATATATCATTCACTAATGTTTCATAATCACCTTTCTTCAGCTGTTCTTTCGTTTTGGCAAACGCTTTTTTCAGTTCGCTTTCAGGGTTTTCATCATCAATAATTTCAATGTTATTAATTCCTTTCACCTGAAGCAAAAGTTCTTTTAATTTTTCGACGTCTGTATTTTCTTCGATATTGATTTTAAGTGATTTCATAATAGTAGAATTTGCGCTGAAAGTTACAAAAAAGTGAAGTTCATTGACTTCACTTTATATTTTATGTTATATCGCCACCGGCGCCTTAATCCCCGGATGCGGGTCATAATTTTCCAACGTGAAATCTTCAAAATCAAAATCAAAAATATTTTTGATTTCTGGGTTCAGTTTCATTGTTGGTAAGGGTCTGGTTTCTCTCGAGAGCTGTTTCTGAACCTGCTCAAAGTGATTATTGTAAATATGAACATCTCCAAAAGTATGAACATAATCACCAACTTCAAGTCCTGTCACCTGCGCCACCATCATCAACAAAAGAGCATAACTCGCAATATTGAAAGGAACTCCAAGGAAAACATCCGCACTTCTTTGGTACAATTGAAGCGATAATTTTCCATCAGCAACATAAAACTGAAATAAAGCGTGACAAGGTGCTAAAGCCATATTCGGGATTTCAGCAGCATTCCAGGCAGAAACAATTAATCTGCGGGAATCCGGATTTTTTTTGATTTGTTCAATCACTTCAGAAAACTGGTCAACCACTTTTCCGTCGGCTCCGCTCCAACTTCTCCACTGTGCTCCGTAAACAGGACCTAAATCTCCGTTTTCATCTGCCCATTCGTCCCAAATAGAAACGCCGTTGTCTTTCAGATATTTGATATTCGTATCACCTTTGATGAACCATAGCAATTCATAAATAATAGATTTCAAATGAACCTTTTTCGTCGTTACCAAGGGAAATCCTTTCGACAAATCGTAACGCAACTGGTAGCCAAAAACACTGCGTGTTCCTGTTCCTGTTCTGTCGGTTTTATCGGTTCCGTTATCTAAAATATGCTGAAGTAAATCAAGGTAGTTTTGCATTTTGAAAGCTAATAATTAGGATTACAAAATAAAGAATTTTAAATTTAAAAATGAGTCAAAAAGACAAATATTAGTGATAGAAAAAAGCATCCACAAAAAGTAAATGCTTCCTAAAATATGTATTTCTAAATGTTAAATCGCTGTATAACCGCCGTCAACAAGATAATAACCACCAGTCATAAAAGACGATTTATCAGAACTTAGGAAAAGAACCAATTCTGCAACTTCTTCCGGTCTTCCCAATCTTCCCATCGGATGCTTAGAAATCAAAGCTTCTTTCATATCTCCGCTTGCACTTTCCAAAAGTGGTGTTTCGATATAAGCTGGACCGACTGCATTACAACGGATATTTTTCTGTCCGTATTCCGCTCCAATGTTTTTGGTTAAACCAACAACTGCGTGTTTTGAAGTTGTGTAAGCCGAAGAAAGTGGTGCAGCAACTGTTCCGTGGATGGATGCGATATTGACGATAACGCCGCCGCCGTTTTTCTCCATTTGGGTTAATTCATATTTACAGCCATAAAAAACGCCGTCAAGATTCACATCAAGAACTTTTTTCCAACTGTCGATGCTGTAATCGCCGGTTAATTTTTGTTCGCCACCAATTCCTGCATTGTTGCAGGCAATATCTAATCTTCCGTAAGCTTTTACAGTCGCATTGACAAGTGCTTCAACTTGTTCAGGATTCGAAGTATCTGCTTTTACAAACGTCGCTTCTCCGCCTTCTGATTTTATTTCTTCTACTGCAGATTTTCCGTGTTCTTCATTGATGTCGGAAACGATAACTTTTGCGCCTTCTTTAGCGTATAATTTTGCGATTGCCAGTCCAATTCCTGAACCTGCACCTGTAACCAAAGCTACTTTATTGTCTAGAATTTTCATAATAAATGTACTGTTAATTATTGATATTAATTTACAAAAATGATGCAAACGAAATCCCTGAATCGTTAATTATTTCATAAATGTTTCTTTTTGAAGCAATAATATTTTACATTTAATTTTGTTCAGATTATTCGATCGAAATAATTTTCTGAGTAATACTGTTTACAGAAAAACTTTCCTCACTAATTTTCCCATTCATTGCTTTTGCCAGAGGAGATTCGGGAGAAATACAAATGATTTTTTGATTTTCAAAAGTGATTTCTCCTAAAGAAATGGAGATAAAAAATAAACCTTTTTCCGTTTTAACAATCGCTCCTTTTTCAGCTTTATCAGAAGGTTTTATAAGAATTGTTTTTAGAAAATCCTGTTGTCTCAATACTTCATTCAGTTGAACCTGTAGATTATTGATTTCCTGCTGAAGCATTTCTCTTCCCGTTTCGTACTTGTCGCCCATCGAACTTTTAGTGTCGTTGTTAGATTCTCGGGTTTCTGCAATCAGCTTTTCGAAATTGCGGATTTTTTCGGAGAGTTTTGATTTAATACTATCAATGAGTGAAGATTTGTTCATATTTTATTTTGGCTAAAGCCTTTATTTTGTAATTGGAAAGCGGGCTAAAGCCCGCTCTTATTGATAATTTTAAAGCTATGTAATTTGATTAATGTTAAAAAAAATTTTCACATAACTTTATTTGATTTATTTTTCAAAAACAGCAAAATCGGAAACTTTAAAAATAAAATCTTTTCCGTTATTGAAATCTCTTTTTGTGCTGTCAAAAACATTCTTGAAAACTCCGGAAACATTTTCATCTTCAATAGAAAATTCAACTTTTTCCTTAGAAAAATTAAGGATTACCAACACCTCGTTCCATTTATTTTTTCTGACGTATGCGAAGATTTTATCATTAGCTGTTGTGTTTAATAAATAAGTCACCACATTCTGATCACCTCCTCTTAAAGCTGGATTGGAAGATTTCAGATTCAACAAGGTTTTGTAAAAATCTGCCATCGTACAGTTGTTAGTCCACTCAATAGGATCTTTTTCGAAAAACTCAAGTCTTTTTAGATTGGGAAGTTCCTGACCAGAATACAACAAAGGAACTCCGTTCCAGGTTGCAGAAAATACAGCCATTGGTTTTGTAATGTCACCATATTTTTCAAACTCGGTTCCGTTCCATGAATTTTCATCATGATTTGTTGTAAACCAAGCCCTCATTGATGAGTCTCCTATTTGAGAATATTTTCTGAGCAAGTCTATAAGCTCACTGATTGACTCATTATTTTTATAGAAATCAGCAGACTTATGCATCCATTTCCAGGAATAACTTGCGTCAAAAATTTTACCGTGTTCCGGATTTTCAAGCTCATCAAATTCACCAATAAAGAATAAAGGTTTTATTTTTTCAAGTTCAGGTCTCGCTTCCTCCCAAAAATTTACGGTAACCCAAGAAGCGAGATCACATCTGAAACCATCAACGCCTGTTTCTTTAACCCAGAATTTCATCGCTTCGATCATCTTTTGGCGCATTTCTTTATTCTGATAATCAAGTTCAATAATATCGTCCATCCCCGAAGCCATTTTGAAAGTACCGTTTTCTTTTAAATAAAATTCGGGATTGGTTTTCGTCCAGATATGATCCCAACCTGTATGATTGGCAACCCAGTCGATAATTACTTTAAAACCTAAACGATGTGCTTCATTCACCATGTGTTTGAAATCATCCATCGTCCCAAATTCAGGATTGATTGACGTGTAATCTGACGCTGCATAAGGACTTCCGAGACTTCCTTTTTTATTCTGCTGAGCAATCGGCGTAACCGGCATAAACCACAAAGTTTTCACACCCATATTTTTCAGACGGGGCATTTCTTTTTCAAATGCTTTGAAGGTTCCTTCTTTGGTATATTGCCTTACATTAACTTCGTAAATATTTGTGGTGTGTTTCCATTCCTGTGGTAAATCCATATTCATTTTCATTTTAAAATAGAAGAAACATGTCGTGTTCCGTAAATCAAGGTTTAGCAAAAAACTGCATTACCATTTAATTGTAAGTTCTCACTGATTGTGCAGATTTAGCAAATTGTGAGATAAAAAATCAATTTAATCCGTAAAATCTGCAAAAGATTATTTTTCTACAAAAATAAGAAATTGAGTTTTAATTTTTATTGAAACAAAAAACCCTGAATCTTAGTTCAGGGTTATATTTAATTTTATCTTTCGTTGTCATCGTCTTCATCATCGAAAACATCGTCATTGTAGTCTTCCTCCTCTTCATCATCAAAATCGTCGTCTTCATCTGCGAAATTGTTGTTTCCGCCGAAATCGTCATCAAAGCTAAAATCATCATCCATCAACGGCATTGCCGATTTTTTGTTTTTAGAACCTGATGTACTGCTTCGGATCGGTGCTTTCAATGGTGCATTACCAAATCTGTATGTGGTAATCGGATAATTTACGCCCTTTGTTTCTTCAATTACCTCTATCAACTCGCAGAAAAACTCCCAAAGATCTAAAAGACCATATTGAAACTGCGCTTTATCTCCTTTGGATTCAAAAGCTTCATCGATGTAAACATCTGACATGATTTCGCCATCACCATCATCACTCATATCTTCCAAAGGTACACTTTTCACAACAGTACCATCTTCTTCCAGAAGATTAAAAGTAGACAGCTCATCTCCACTAAGGTTGAATGCGCTTTTAATTCCCAAATGTAAGTTCCAGAGCGTTTGTTTTCCTTTGATTTCCACATCTCGGAAAATGTCTTCTTTCGTATCTAATATTACACGGATTTTATAAACCATATCAGTATTTCAATTACTTTTTGCCTATATTTATTATGATAAATTCTTGTTGCAAATATATAATAAATGAGATTTCACAAAAAATATTTAGTAATTTTTTAGAAACTTTTTTTTTCTTACATTTCACCGAAATCATTTACTTTTATCCAGCATAAAGCTGAATTTGGTTCCTTCAAGATAGACGCTTTCTGCGGTAATATTTTCGTTATGAGCCTCCAGAATATGCTTTACAATAGCAAGACCCAAACCTGAACCTCCCTGTCTTCTGCTGCGGCTGGTTTCCACGCGATAAAAACGTTCGAAAATTCTTGGTAAAAGTTCGGCTTTAATTCCCATCCCGTTATCAATCACTTCAATGAGAACTTTATTTCTTAGAACACTTGTTTTTACCACAACCCTCGCCTCTTGTCTGTTGGCATAATGAATCGCATTTGAAATCAGATTAATGAAAACCTGGGAAATTTTTTGCTTGTCTGCATCAACAAAAATCTGGCTGTGTAAAGTTTGAAGCTGTAATACTGTATTATTCTTTTCGGCTTCAAGATCAAGAAGATCAAAAACTTCTTTTATAAGAATATTTACATCAAATTTAGAAACATTAAGGTTGATTTCTCCTGCTTCCAGTCTGTTGATCATATCGAGATCGTTCACAATGGCAATCAGCCTTTCTACAGAAATTCCTATTCGCTCTAAATATTTATCTCGGATCATCATATTGTCTACTCCACCATCTACCAAAGTTTCTACATAACCCTGAATAGAAAAGAGCGGCGTTTTGAGTTCATGAGAAACGTTGCCAATATATTCTTTACGGTAACTTTCCATTTCTTTCATCATATCCATCTCCGTTACCTGTTGCTGATTGAAATCTGAAAACCTTTCACCCAGTTCTTTCAGCGTAATATTATTCTGGTCACTGTAAACAATTTCTTCGGGAAGAATTTTAGAGATTTTTCTGACCTGTTTTTTTGCATAATAATTAAAAAGCAGCTCAAGAACGATATAATTAATAATAAACATTAAAACAATACAAAGAACGAAGCCAATTTTGAATTGGGGAGTATTGTAGTACATATCTTTCAGCGAATCGAAAACGATTACTAAAATAAGCATTACCAAAGTAAGCAGACATGATGAGACGAAAGTAAGCCTGTAAAATTTCAATTTTACAAAATTTTGGTTTAGATGTAAAGTTAGGAATTTTGAATTAAACGATTAGTTTATAGCCAATTCCTTTTAAAGTCTGAATGGTATTGATTCCTAACTTCTCCCTCAGTCTTCGAATGTGCACATCGATTGTTCTTTCACCAACAATGACATCATTACCCCAAACTTTCTCAAGAATCTCTTCTCTTTTGAAAACTTTTTCGGTGTTTGAAGCTAAAAGGTAAAGCAGATCGAATTCTTTTTTAGGTAATAAAAACTGTTGTCCGTTTTTTGAAACCCTGAAATTATCTTTATCGATAACCAGATCTCCAATTTCAATCAATTTAGCATTATCAGAAACCTGTGAAGTTAACTGAAGGAGTGCATTAACTTTAGAAATAAGAATTTTCGGTTTAATCAGTTTTACAACATAATCATTTGCGCCTGCCTGAAAACCTGCCAACTGAGAAAACTCTTCACTTCTTGCAGAAAGAAAGACAATAAGCGTTTTTTGCAGCTCTTTTATTTTGCGAAGCTCCTGACAAGTTTCGATACCATCTTTTTCAGGCATCATAACATCTAATAAGATCAGGTCAGGAATAATTTCTTTAGCTTTATCGATCCCCTCATTACCATTTGTGGCAGTGTAAATGTCGTAACCTTCTTTTTCCAGATTGTAAGACAGAATCTCTAAAATATCGAGTTCATCGTCTATAAGAAGAATTTTCTTTTGATTCATTTTCAATTTTTACGGTTCAAAGTTAATAATTTTTGAATGATGGATTAACACAAGGGTTATCGTTCACATAAAGTTAACAATAATATTCTTTTCGTAATATTTAGTTAAGGAAAATTTAAAATTCTCTAAACCATTTACACCATCAAACTTTTCTTCCTTTGCACCGAAAGAATATAAACTAAAGGAAGTAAAAGAATGAAAATTTATAAACTCAGCATTGCAGTCTTGTTTTTATCCGGATCTGTATTCTATGCACAGGAAACTAAGCAAGATACAGTAAAGAATGAAAAGAAAATTGAAGGAGTAGTAATTCAAGGAAGTACAAATAAAAAAACAGAAACTGCAATATTACTGGATCAAAAAAAAGCTGTCATTCAAAAACAGGCAATAGGTGCTGAAGAAATTTCAAGAAAAGGTATCTCTAACGTTGAACAGGGTCTTACTAAAATAACCGGTATTACAACGGTCGAAGGAAGAGGTTTATTTGTAAGGGGCTTAGAGGAGAGATACAACTACTTATTAATAAACGGACTGGGATCACCATCCAACAACCCTTTCCAAAAAATAATTGCTTTAAAGCAATTCCCAACTGATGTAGTTGGAAAATTAAATATCTATAAAACATTTAACTCTAATCTTTACGGAGACTTTGCAGGTGCTACTTTTGATATTGAAACCCTTACAATGGATCGAGCTTTTTCTAAGATTGAATTCAGTGTCGGAGTAAATACTTTAAGCACTTTCAGAAACAATTTCTTTGTGTCTGAAAACGCTGACGGTATGAAAGGATATTTTGGACTCAATAGTAGAGATAGACGCTTTCCTGAAAATCTCGATAATATAAGACCTTCAAATTATCGTTTTAGCACAGACGAGTCACAAAGCTATTTTAAAGACAATTTTAATGTGGACGCAATAAAATCAATGCCCAATACCAGCATAGGGTTTACGACTGCACAGAAAATTAAAGCAGGAGAAAACGGAAACCTTGGGATTTTATTCTCGCTCAATCAAAGCTCGGAATTTTCTTTCAGAGAAGGTGCGAAAAATCAATTCCTTGACAATGGCGGACAAACAATTGTACTAAACAATAAACTTCAGAGAAAATCCTACAATTATGAGCTCGAATCTTCTGCTCTATTAGGTTTAGGATATAAAAGCAGAAAAACCCAGATAAATCTGAATGCAATCTATCTCCAAAATGCCAATAACATTGTGGAAGATTTCTTCGGATACAAAAATCAGCAGGTTCAGAATGAGGACATCGGATTCTTAAGAGTAAATCAGCTTGATATTTCCAGATTTTTGGATTTACAACTTACTGCTTCTCATAAAATTAACGACAGACATAATTTAAAGGCAGGTGTGAGTTATGTGATGAACAATTACCAGCAACCAGATCGTAAAATTATGGAAGGCTCCCGACAGGATAATCAAGGGAATATGCTTAGTGACGATCAGCTATTAATTACTTATGGTGGAAACAATATCATCAGACAATATCTTGATGTAAATTCAAGATTCTATGGTTCAGCATTTGGTGAATACACGGTATCTTTAGGAGAAAAGGGGGACAAAAAAGATTATCCTTTTCAGATTAGTTTAGGATATAATGGTTTTGCAGATCTTAGAAAAACTTCTTACCGTTTTATCTTCGCCTATCCAAATGGAACAGCAGGCCAAGGATTTATTATCGACAGAAATAAACCGCAGGCTGGATTTGACAGTGATATGCAAAACAATTTATTCTATTTTCAGGAAGGTTCTGATGCATACTTACCTTTCACATCTATTTATCAGTTTGTAAACGCTGGTTATTTAAATTTCAATTATAAACCGAACGATACCTGGGATATCTTAATAGGTGCTCGTTATGAAAATGATTTAAGCTTAATCAGATATAACAGACAGGGTGACGAAGATAGAGAAACCATTAACAAAAACAGGGATCTTTTTTTACCGTCAGTGGCAGTAAAAAAAGCTCTTAACGACAGAAGCAACCTAAGGTTTGCGGTTAGCAAAACCGTTACAAGACCAGTATTAATAGAAACAATGCCGATTGAATACATCAATCCCGACAACGAAACTATCGTTGGAAACGCAAATATTGAGAATAGCGAAAATTATAATATTGATTTAAAATATGAATATTTCCCAACCAACAGAGAACTTGTTGCAGTAAATTTGTTTGCAAAAAGAATTGATAATCCTATTGAAAGATCATTTAGAACTTCGGGTAACTCAAATGGTGTGGCAATTACATTTTACAACGCCAAAAAAGCAGACTTATTAGGTTTAGAA
Source organism: Chryseobacterium sp. RLHN22 (assembly GCF_051011795.1). Classification (NCBI taxonomy): domain Bacteria; kingdom Pseudomonadati; phylum Bacteroidota; class Flavobacteriia; order Flavobacteriales; family Weeksellaceae; genus Chryseobacterium; species Chryseobacterium sp. RLHN22. The sequence goes on along the minus strand of NZ_JBPCHW010000004.1, from coordinate 31,306 downwards.
CTGGAAGGAGTAATCAGTTTATCAAGGATTTCTGAAGCTTTAAGTAAATTTAGTTTCGGAGCGAATGCAACGTTCATGTACACAAATGTTGAAAGAAGCCCTGAACAGCTTCAGCTTGAACAGCCTGCCGGATTCACCGAAGATCAGCTTAATAAAAGAGGTTTACAGGGAGCTGCACCATATACTATTAATGCAGATTTAAAATACGAGATTAAAAAAAGGAATTCTTTTAACAGAACATTGTCGGTAGTTTATAATGTTTCGGGTTCCAAAATTTTCGCAGTAGGATCTTCCGGAGCAGATAATTTTTACGAAAGACCATTTAATCAAGTTGATTTTGTTTATCAGGAACAATTAACAAAAAACTGGAACATTAAGTTTGGTATTCAGAATATCTTGAATAATCAATATAAAATTGAACTTGGTAAAGACAGTTATTATAATGTAAATACCAATAACAACCTCCAATACACCAATTATTACAGAGGAACAACTTTTAACTTCACTGTAGGTTATACTTTTTAACAAAATAATAAATAAGTAAATAATAAAATGAAAAAGACTTTTTTACCCTTAGCTATAGCAATTGTATCAGCATTTGCAGTAAGTTCTTGTACCGTTGAAATAAACGACGGAATAGAAGAATCTTCAACAGTTACTCCCGGTACATCAGAAAGCGTACTGAACGGAACCGGAACATTAAAAGGAATTATTTCTAAAGATCTTCTTATTAAAAAAGGAAATTACACTTTAGACGGAATTGTAAAAGTTACCAACGGTGCAACCATTACAATTGAAGCTGGTGCTGTTTTTAATGTAGTAACTACTAAAACAAGTGCCCTAGTAATATTAACTGACGGTATAATAGATGCTCAAGGTACAGCAAGTGAACCAATCGTGTTTACAACATCTACAAAAACACCTGGAGATTGGGGTGGGATCACTCTTTACGGTGAGGCACCAATCAAGGCTTTAAACGGAAATACAACAGCTGTTTCTGAAGATGGAAATGCTTTGTCATACGGTGGTAACAGTGCAAATGATTATTCAGGAATTATGAAGTTTGTAAGAGTAGAATATGCAGGGAAAAAGATTGGCGATGGTACTTCAGAAACAAATACATTTACTTTTTATTCTGTAGGAGCTGCAACAGTTTTAGAAAACTTAGTAGCCTACAAGGGGACTGACGACGGTTTTGAATGGTTCGGTGGAACGGTAAGTGCAAAGAATTTAGTATCTTATGGAAACTTCGATGATTCTTTCGACTGGCAAGATGCTTGGAGCGGACAAAACAATTCAAACTGGTTTGCATATCAAGTTGGAACAGGAAATTTCGGAATGGAAATAGAAGCTTCTAGTAATGCTGATAACATTGCGCCGAAAATTAACAACATTACTTTAATAAGAGCAGCTGGAACAAACCCTGAAGCTGCAAACTCTCCGGAAATTACGGCTATCCAATTCAAAAAGCAAGGTTCTGGAATCTTTAGCAATGTTTATATCAGCGGATACAAAAATATCGGAGCACAAAAAGCATATTCTGTTCTTATTCAAGATGCTGCAACTGAAACTAGCCAAGTAAATACAGGTAAAATTGTAGTTTCTCCAATGACATACTTGGATTCAGACAATCCATTAGTTTGGGGATATGCATTTACACCAAACGGAGGTAAAACTTTCACAAATTCTTCATCAGTAACTAAAGTTTCTCTATCTGCAGGAGCTTGGGCAACTGTAGACGGAGTTAATCTTCTTTCTGCTTTATAGTATCAAGTAATTAGTTTCTTCATATCAAATTGAAAACTACGCCCGGAAAGTTTCTTTCCGGGCGTAGTTGCTTTTTATTCAATTTGAAAATATTCATCATCTTTTTCCGTTGGGAAAGTAAATAGAAAATGGTAATTTGGTCTTTTCAAACAGAAGAGAATTCTGCGAAGAATTTTTATTAGTAAGAAATTCAAAATATTATGAAGAAAAATTATTTCAAATTAATCATAGCCGCATTTATCCTAAGTTCTTTATCATTCAGTGTTCAGTCGTGCGGTACAGATGAAGAAACAATTAATTCCATCATTCCTACAGGCATCGCTCAGGATCCGAATAACTTTAAAGGAGAGGTTACCAATGGTGAAGTAGTAACACTCGATGCTACAAAAGTTTACACGATGAATGGTTCAGTAAAAGTTAAAAACGGAGGAAAGCTGGTGATTCCCGCAGGAACAAGAATTATTGCCACAGCAGGAGCCGATTCTTATATTCTTGTGGAACAAGGCGGACAAATATTTGCCAACGGAACTGCAGGGTCTCCAGTTTTATTTACTTCATCAACTCCAGACGCAGGAAACTGGGGCGGATTAATCATTTGTGGTAAAGCACCCATTAATACAGGAGCTTCCGGAATGTCAGAAATAGGCAACGCTGCTTATGGAGGAACAGACGTAGCCGATAATTCGGGTGTTTTGAATTATGTGAAAATTGAATACGCAGGTGCTACTTTCGGAACGAGTAAAAAATTCAACGGCCTTTCACTCTTCGGTATAGGAAATGCCACAAGAGTAGAAAGTGTAGCTTTGCTTAATACAGCAGATGACGGAATTGAGATTTATGGAGGAACAGCAGCTGTTTCAAATATTGTTTCCATAGGCAATACAAACAATGCATTAAGTTTCAAAGATGGTTGGGTAGGAACTGCAACCAACATTTTCACCAAAAGAAAAAGTGATGGAACAGGAAATAATGGCATTAAAGGCATCAATAACGCTACAAATCCCGACGCTTCCCCACAATCAAATCCTACCATTAAAAATGCTACGATCATTGGAGGCAACGATAACGGCGAAACCAATGCAGTAAGATTATCTTCCGGAGCTCAAGCCACCGTTGAGAATGTTGTCATTTCTAACTGGAAAACTGGTTTTAATCTGGAAAGTGATGCAACAGTAACATATTTCAATGGCCAGAGCAAAATAAAAGACATTCTGTTTAATGCAAACGTTACGACAAAAGCATCAGCAACTTCTACTGCAGGTACAGCCGTAACTATTTTAGCGAACACTTATACCGAAAAAACCGATGCAACCGGAGCAGGAAACAAAGAAAACATCCCAACCTGGGCAATCGGATGGTCCGGACTGTAAAAATAAATTGAAATTGAAATTTTATAATTAATTCCTTGGAAATTTTCTGGGGATTTTTTTATTTGAATATTATCCCTTAAACTGAGACGGTGTCATTCCGGTCTGTGACTTGAAAAATTTAGAAAAGCTTGCCTGATCGTAAAATCCTAGATCAAAAACAATATCTTTTACCGACATTTCACTTACTTTCAGAAGACGCTTGGCTTCAAGCAATATTCTGTCCTGAATTAATGATGAAGCAGAAGAATTAATACTTTTTTTACAGATAATATTTAAATAATTGGGAGAAATATTAAGTTTTTCGGCATAAAAAGAAACCGAACGCTCTTCTTTAAAATATTCATCAATCAGATTTAAAAATTTTGAGAACACGGGATTGGAATGAAACTGTTCATCATTATTAAATATACTCTCAACTGCTTTACTGATTAATAACCCGATAACTTCACTTCGCTTCTGGATTATTTCCCAGAAAACACGTTCTTCTTTTAAAGCTTCCTGAATTGCTTTAAATTCATATAAAATAATCGTGAAATGATTTTTTGAAAGATCAATAACCGGATGATTCTGATATATTGACGGGGAAAATCTTAGAGTCGGAACAAGGCTTTCAAACCAATTCCGGCTGATCATCAGCTGGTATCCTATTGTTCCCGGCTCAATTTTCCATTGATGTACCTGATCAGGGAAAACCAGATGAATCTGCTTATTTTTTATTTCATAATCTACAAAATCAATGGTGTGACTGCCTTTCCCCCGGTCAAAAATATTAATTATAAAAAAATCATGCTTGTGCGGATGATCAATTGCACGTTCACCAAAAAGTTCATTGAACAGAAGATTACTGTTCAGCGAAGGGTCTTTGCGGAAATCATCAATTCCCAAAACCGGAAAATAATCAGACTGTTGATTCATCCCGAATGATTTACATCTAAAATTAAAAAAATTTAACAAAGAAATCATTTTCGGGATTATTATTTTACAAGATTTAAGATTCCAGTATTTTAATGATCTCGCTGAATCCCAATCTGTACGCATGTTCCAAAGCAGTAATTCCGTCTTTATCGGGAATATCTTGGGCTTTTCTGTTTTTTAAGATCTGAACAATTTGCTGATATTTAAAACTTCCGTCACCAAGAATGACTGCTTCCATCAGAGCAGTCCAACCCAAACGGTTTACATGATTGATGGGAAACTCCAGAATGTTGGCCAAAACTTTTACAGTTTCCACATGACCTCTCTCACAGGCAGGAATCAAGGCCGTTCCGTTATACCGGTTGAAAATGTCAAATCTCGCTCCGTTTTTTAAAAATAATTTTACCAATTCTGTTTGTCCGTTTGCTCCGGCATACAAAAACGGACTGTCTAATTGCTGATCCTGCAAATTCACATCTGCACCATATTCGACAAGAATTTTTGCTATTTTAATCTTTTTTCCTACCGCTGCAAGAAGCAGCAAAGATCTGCCTCTCGAATCTCTCGTATCCACATCGACTCCGTTTTCCAAAGCCTGTCTTACACCATCTGCATCATTGCTTTTTAAAAGCTCAATCACATTTTTATTTATAACCATATTTTCTTTTGCAGGCTGGGAGAAGTTTTTTTCGCATGCATTTATACTGATAAAAAACAAAAGAAAAAATATAACTTTCATCGCCTGAATTTTTAATTAAAACACCACATTCCCTTTATAAACAAGAGATTCTACATTTGAAATTCTCGAAACCGCTTCTGCCGAACAACTTGCATTTAGTAAAACAAAATCTGCTTCATCACCTTTCCTCGGCCACTGTTGAATGCCTTTATCATCCAAAGGAAGCAGGTTTGCCGTTGCTATTTTTAAACTCCTTGAAAGTAAAAATTCTGTCGACTGACCATACAATTGAGCATAAAGATTGGCTTTTTCTAAAACACTTCCCGTTCCATACGTATTCCAGTGGTCAACAATACTGTCGTTTCCTGTATAAACCGTTACGTTATGCTTTTGTAAAGTCGGAAGCGGCATCACCAGATTGCCAAAAGGAATGGTAGAAACAATTCCGACCTGCGCATTTGCTAATTTTTCTGCAATTTCTTCCTGTTTTGTTTTATCTAATTTTCCTAAAACAAAACAATGACTCAAAAAAGTTTTTCCTTTCAGCGAAGGATTTTCGTTCACTTTATCTATTAAATATTCTACTGTTTTTAATCTAGATTCGCCCGTTTCATGTAAATGAATATCAATTCCTTTCTGGTGGTCTAAAGCCAACTGAACCGTAAAATCAATCGTCTTTTCAATTTCTCCGTCAATCGAAAAAGGATCTACTCCACCGATGAAATCAATATTCATCTGCGCAGCTTCTTTCAGATAAGGAACAGAGTTTTTGTAATAAACGCCATGCTGCGGAAAAGCAACAATTTCAGCACCAAAACTTTGTTTTTTGTTACCTAAAGCTTTCTGTAGATTTTTCAACGAATCCAATTTGGAAGTCGGTTCAATATTCACGTGACTTCTCACAAAAGCAGAACCTTTTGACTGAAGCAGCTCAATCATTTTTTCTGCTTTGTAAGTAGAATTTTTAAGAATTTCAGGCATGATTTGCTCTTCCAAAGCAATCATTCCTTTTACCCCGCCTTTTCTTTTTCTTACAGCCTGCCATTTGTCGCCATAAAAAGTTTTATCCAAATGAATATGCATATCTTTAAAAGCCGGAAGCATCAGAAATCCTTTTGCATCGATCGCTTTTGCTTTTGGATCATTCGGAGCTATTTGTGTGATTTTTCCGTCTTCGGTTTCTACTAAAAACAAATCTGTTTTTGTAGAAATCACTTCATCATCGTCATATTCAAAACCGGTTTCAAGACGGACATTTTTCAGCATTAATTTTCCGTTACCTGATAAAATTTTATCTTCAGAAACTGTACTGTTTGCACTTATCATTGCGGGTGTTATTGAAATTCCGGCCATTGCCAGAGCAGAGTTTTTGAGAAAATCTTTTCTTGAAATAGTATTGAATCTTTCCATTCTAAACTTCTATGGTACAAAATTATGATGTACTGAAGTTTTATCGTTGTATATTTTATTACATTACTTGTATGAATTATTTATTAACAGATTTTGAGATCTCCGCAATGAGTATATTTTTAATGTCGGAAATTTATGTTGAATTAAAAAAATAAATATCTGTTTATAATTCTAAATTCAGCGGTCTTTTTATTATTTCGCAGAAATCTCAACAAACTGAAAAAAGAAGCTTAGATTCATCAGAAATCAAAGATTCTACAAAGTCAATGACAAAAAAACTATAAAAGGTTATTATTAATTACTGATATTCATTAAACAAAAAAGGATGAAGATTTAAAACCTCATCCTTTCTATATATTTTATTTCTTTTTGCTTTAAGAATACTCAAATTTTCTTACCGCTTCCAGCGTCATGTCAATTTCTCTGTCTTTAATCGCATCACTGATGAAATAGGTTTCGTACCCACTTGGCGGAAGATAAATTCCGTTGGTCAACATTTGGTGAAAGAAGTTATTGAATAATGAATGATTTGCATTCTGTGCTTCATCAAAATTAGAAACTGCGTTGATGTGAAAGAAAACAGACATCATTGAACCCTTTCTGTTGATTCTGTGTTCAATTCCTTTTTCATTTAAAATTTTTCCGATCTCAAAATCTAAAGTTGCTGTTGTTTTTTCCAGTCTGTTGAAAAATTCAGGGTCGTTTTTAATGATTTGCAACGTTTTTAAACCCGCTCTCATTGCCAAAGGATTTCCGCTTAAGGTTCCTGCCTGATAAACGCCGCCTTTTGGGGCAAGATGATCCATAATTTCATTTCTTCCTGCAAAAGCACCCACCGGAAGTCCTCCCCCGATGACTTTTCCGTAAGTTACCAAATCAGCTTTTACATTAAATAATTCCTGAGCTCCGCCAAAAGCCAGTCTGAAACCGGTCATTACCTCATCAAAAATCAATAAAGTTCCGTTTTCGTCACAGATCCTTCTTAAATTCTGCAGAAAATCATTTTCAGGAAGTACACACCCCATATTTCCTGCAACAGGCTCGATAATTACGGCTGCAATTTCACCATGATTATGTCTGAACAAGTCCTGAACCTGCTTAAAATCATTATATCTTGCTAACAAAGTATCTTTTGCCGTTCCTTGTGTAACTCCGGGAGAATTAGGGTTTCCAAAAGTTGCAGCACCACTACCAGCTTTAATCAAAAACGAATCTGAATGACCATGATAACAGCCTTCAAATTTTACAATTTTGTCTCTTCCCGTGAAACCTCTCGCCAATCTGATGGCGCTCATACAAGCCTCCGTTCCTGAAGAAACCATTCTGATCTGGTCGATATTGGGAACATTTTCTGTAATGAATTTTGCAATTTCAGTTTCCAGTTCTGTCGGTGCACCGAAAGAAAAACCTTTTTCTGCCTGAATTTTCAACTCTTCCAAAACTTCAGGATGTGTATGTCCTAAAATTGCAGGTCCCCACGAATTAATATAATCGACATAGGTATTATCATCCGCATCGGTAAGATAAGCACCTTTTGCCGACTTCATAAAAACGGGAACTCCACCCACTGATTTAAAAGCACGAACGGGAGAATTTACTCCACCGGGAATGTATTTGTAAGCTTCTTCAAATAAAGCCGAACTTCTTTGGTATTTCATTTTGTTAGTTGATAGTTGTCAGTTGATAGTTGATAGTTGTTGATTTAAAACCAACAACTATCAACCAAAACCTAACAACCAATTTTAGTTTCTAGGTTTTTTGTCAATCAAATAAATCAATTGTCCGGAAGATGGTTTCTGACCTTCATCCATTCTGTTTTTTGCGTATAATTTATTGAGTTTAATTCCGAATTTCTGTGCGATATCGTACATATCTTCTCCGTATTCTGCTTTGTACGTTGCAGTATTTCCGGCAGAATTTTTAGATTCTAAGAATACAATTTCATTTTTTGCAAGTGCATTTCCTTCAAGCTCGTTCCATTTCATCAGTTTGCTTTCGCTGATCTTAAATTTTCTGGCAATAAACTGAACGTCTGTATCTTCGGGAATTACGATATATTTTAAACCTCCGTTCGGATGGCTTTTAATTAAAATTGAATTTAAAATCTCGGTTTTTGTTTTTACTCTTTCTTTTTTTTCAGGAGCTAAAGCATAAACTTTAGGTTGAGGCTGAGTTTTAGGAGCAGTGGCAATGGCTTTCTTTTTCTCTTTTGCTGGTTCAAGCTGAGCCATAAACTGTCGGTCTTCCTGTAATCCAGGATATTTTTTCAATACTGCATAAAGAACTTCTTTAGAACTTACATCATCGAATTCATACAGCTTATATTTTTCAATTTTACCGATTAGAATTGATGCATAACGGGGATTTGTCGCATAGCCTGCTTTTTTAAGACCATGTGCCCAAGCTTTATAGTCCTTCATATCAAGGTCAAAAAGTTTGGTATAGTATTTTCTTGTTGCTAAAAATATTGAATGGTCTTCATATGACTGTTTCGGATCATCATATACACGAAAACATTCATTCGGGGCATCGTCGGTGTGCGCCATTGTTTTGCCGGTCCAGTCTTCCTTACACTTTATTCCGAAGTGATTTTTTCCTTCCAGGGCCAAACGGCTTTGTCCGCCTCCCGTTTCCAAAAGCCCCTGAGCAAGCGTGATGGATGCCGGAATTTTGTATTTTTCCATTTCTTCAACGGCGTACTGTGCAAATCTTTGGATGTACTGATCTTCTGTTGCCCAGGTCTGAGCTGAGAATTTTGATAAAACTAAAAGGCTAATTAGTAAGAAAAGTCTTTTCATCTTATAATTTTTTATTATTTTAAATGGAAAGAATGGAACATTTGCTGATCCATGATTTCAATTTCACTTTATATAATTAAATTTCTGCTCTGTTTTTCTAAAAGCATGTTGGCTCCTTCTATTCCTTGCAAACCACCTGTATGAAAACATAAGATTTTGCTTCCTTCAGGAAAATAATCTGCGTCAATCATCTCCAGAACTTTCTGCATCATTTTCCCTGTATATACAGGTTCTAACGGAATATCAAACTTCATTTTAAAACCATTGATAAAACGTACATTTTCATCATTTATTTTGCCATAACCGCCATAGGCAGCATCGGTTAGATAAAAATTCTGTTTTGAGGTTAACTCTGAAATTTTGCTTTCCAAAGAAGAATCATCAACCACTTTAAAGCCTATAACCTTCTGATTCTCTTCGCAAAACTCTGAAATCCCCGCTAATGTACCACCGGTTCCAACTGCTGTGCAAAGATAATCAAAATCTTTTGTATCATTGTTCAGCATCATTTTTACCCCATGAACTGCATTTTTATTGGTTCCTCCTTCCGGAATAATCAAAGCTTGAGGAAATTCCTGCTGTAAAAATTCGGTCAGTTTATCTTTGTGGCGGTATTCTTCACGAGTGACAAATTTTAAATTCATTCCGTTTTTCTTAGCGAAAACCAAAGTCGGATTATGCGTCCATTTTTTTTCAAGTTCTTCTCCCCGAATGATTCCTAAAGTTTTAATTCCAGCTAAGTTCCCGATAGCTGAAACAGCAGAAATATGATTTGAAAATGCTCCGCCAAAAGTTATGATGAGTGGGTTTTCAGGTCGATTCTCAAGATAATGATTAATATTAAAAAACAATTTCCAGTATTTGTTACCTGAGATTTCGGGATGTATTAAATCTTCTCTCTTAATGAATAGTTTCACCTTGTCACTATACGGAATTTCTACAATCGGAATGTTGATCTTCGGACGTTTCATTGCTGCAAATTTCCTGAATTTATTTTAAAATTAATTTTTAATTTAGTTAAACAAAACATAAAAACGAAATCATGAAAAAAACTGTTGTTGTCATTGCCGGTATGCTCGTCGTTTTTGTACTCGGTGGCGGAATGTTATTTTTTATTTTTAAAGATTTCTTCTTTACCCATTCAGAATTTGACATCCCTGATCAACCGAACGATAAAATCATTGCGATGTTTAATACTCAGATTGAAAAACAGATTGAGGACCATACTCACAGTCCGATGCATCCCGGCTATATCCCGGAAAGCCGTGAAAATACTATTCAGTTTCTCAAAACCATTAAAACCATAGAAAGTATGACAAGGTTTAGTGTAATTTCTAAGCAGCCTCGCAACTATTTGGAGCTGAAAATAAGCTTTGCAGACGGAAGTGTTGCAGAAGAAGTATACACCGGACAGACCTGTAATGGCTACCTCGCACCCTGCCTTCTGATGAAAGTGGAAATGGACAATGGTAAAGCAGTAAAAGTTTTCACGAATGGTCAGGAGAAAAAAGGTTCACCAGATTGGATTATTAATGATTTGAATTTACTGATTGATAAATCTATTTCATACGACATTACTCAAAATAACAATAAATATTTCCACCTCAAAAGACAGATGCCGATTTTGAAAAAGAATGGGAAAACCACAAATAAGTTATTTCTTGAAAAACCTTCTGAAACCCCAAAATTTTCTTTTTTGAAGATAATTTAAGTCACGCTCCATCGCATATGCTTCCCTTTCAAAGGATATTGATTTATATGCCTGATAAGCATTTTTCAGCCTGAAAAAATGATAATAATATTCTACTACATAAAGAATATAAAAGAAAATAATCAGTAGCTCTAACTGCTGTCTGATGTGAATTTTTTCATGATTAATCAATACCCTGTTCTTTTTATCTTCAGGATTTTTAATGAAAATAAAAGGAAAGAGTGTAATGCCGTTTATTTTTGTATTTTTGAGGAGCCTTTGGCATACAATTATCATAATAACAAATATAAAAGTTTTGATTTAACTTATGGCTCTTTTTGAAATCAAAGAGGGTGAAGACTTTTACTTTAACGAACAGGGTTACAAAGTTTTTACCGAGAAATTCCATCTAAAACGTGGACATTGCTGTAAAAGCGGCTGCAAACACTGTCCGTACGGATATGATAAAAAGACAGACACATTTATAAAAACCAATAAAAAAAATAAATAAAATGAAGAAATATATTTTTATTTTGCTTGCTGCAAGTTTAGGTTTGTCATCATGCAGCCCCTTCAAGGTACGTTCGGACTATGCGCAGACTGCTAATTTCTCTTCATACAAAACGTACAAAATCAGAATCGATGATCTGAAACTGAACGATATTGATAAAGACAGGGTGTTGAACGAGCTTTCAAAACAATTGCAGATGAAAGGTCTTCAATCCGGAGAAAATCCTGATTTGATTGTAAACGTAAAAGCAAATCATAAAAAAATCACCGACATTACCACTTCAAGTCCTGGCGGAATGTGGGGATGGGGCGGCGGTTTCGGTTGGGGAATCGGAATGAACAGAACCTGGTCTAGTAACTACAATGAAGGAGCAATTATTGTTGACATGGTAGATGCAAGAAGTCAGAAATTAGTTTGGCAGGGAATCGGAAGCGGAATTTCTGTAGACCGTCCTAAAGCTAAACAGAAACAAATTCCTCAGATAATGAGTGAAATTATGGCGAACTATCCTCCGGGAATGAAGAAATAATTTTTTTAATTAAATTATATGAAAAGTCAACACAAATTTTGTGTTGACTTTTTTGATTACACGTTAAAATATGGGTTTTAAAAATAATTATTCTTTGATGGTTTTAAAAGTCTGTGATTTTCCGTCTTTAAATTCTATCGTCATGAAATAAATTCCAGCTTTCAAATCACTTAGATTTATTTTTGTAGATGGTTTTTCTATCATTCTGATCAGTCTTCTGGAAACATCTGTGACTTTTAGTTGTTTCATTTCTTTTGTATCAGAAATGGTAATCAAATCAGTAAAAGGATTAGGATAGATTTTAAAATCATTTAATTTTAAATCGTTGGTAGACAATGCCGTTTTCGGCTCCCAGACTGCATCATCCCAATAGTGACCAGCCCAGGTTGTTCCCGGATTTCTGATGGCCAGTCTTGCATTTACAGGAACTGTTGTAGGCACATCAAAAATTCTTTCTGAAGTACTATCATAGGTGCTATTTGTAATTGTAATCGATTGCAGTGTTACAAAAGTTGTTGCATCATTGACGTCTGTAATGTATCCAAAATCTAAAAGTCCAGGTCCTGAATTTACTCTTACCTTAAATTTAAAATGGTGCGTTCCCGCATTGATATTGGTAAGGGACGGCATAACGACAATGGAAACTTTATTATATCCTGTCTGATAAACGTTACTCGGGCTGGATGCCGGTAAAGTGCTTGAAATAATCTGATTTCCGCCACCTGCAGTAAGAATACTATTCCAGCAAGAAGGAACTACTCCCATGTTACAGCATGACAATGTATCAAAATTTTCAGAGAATTCAGATACTGCATTACACTGGGCATTCAAAACTGAACTGACAGATACAGATGCTGTAATGAGACCTGCAAAAAGAAAATTGTTTTTAATCATTCTAAATAAATTTAATCACAAAAGTAAATATAATTTCTTTTGCCATTTTACAAATAATTATGATTTATATCAATTAAAAATTCATTCATACTTCATATTAACCTTAATTAATTTTAATAAAAGAATATTAAATTTACAAATATTATTGTTTCAAAATCAAACAATAAATATTGTGCATATCGTTGTAAAATTTAATATTAGTGAGTCTTACTTTTAATAATAATGTAATTTTACATTCACCAAATTATATTAATCTTACCGCAAATTATATTATTATGAAAAAACTATTTTTATTCTTTACATTCTCGCAGCTGGCTCTTGCACAGGCTCCCGCAGGATATTACAACTCAGCCAACGGATTATCCGGAGCTCAACTTAAAACTGCTTTAAGCAACATCATCACTGACGGACATCAGGATAAAGGCTACAACGGACTTTGGACTGCTTACAAGACAACCGATATTGATAAAAATTACGAAAATGACGGCTCTATTCTCGACATTTATTCCGAAAGACCAAGTTCTGCAGATCCTTATAAATATACTCCCGGAAATAATCAATGCGGAACGTATTCCACCGAAGGAAACTGCTACAACCGTGAACACATCGTTCCTCAAAGTCTCTTCAGTGAAGCTTCTCCTATGAAATCTGACGTTCATTTCATCAGAGCGACCGACGGAAAGGTAAACGGAATGCGTTCCAATTATCCGTTCGGAAAAGTCGGCAGTGCAAGCTTTACTTCTTTAAATGGTTCTAAGCTTGGAAACTCTTCTTCTACAGGATTTTCAGGGACGGTTTTTGAACCGATTGATGAATTTAAAGGTGACGTAGCCAGAATGGTTTTTTATTTTGTCACGAGATACCAAAGTAAACTTTCTACATTTTCTACAGGAAACATGCTTGGATCTTCTGCATTTCCGGGACTTCAAACGTGGGAACTGAATGTACTTTTAGCTTGGCACAATCAGGATCCGGTTTCTCAGGCTGAAATCAACAGAAATAATGCTTCTTATACTTTTCAGGGAAACAGAAATCCCTTTATTGATAACCCTAGTTATGTGAATCAAATCTGGGGCGGGCAAGCTCCAACAACGGACACGCAGACTCCGTCAACTGTTACTAACTTAACAGTTTCCGGTAAAACTACCAATACAGTTTCTTTAACATGGAATGCTTCCACCGATAATGTTGGGGTATCATCTTACGATGTTTATATGAATGGCAGCTTAAAAACCAACGTTGCGTCAACTTCTACAACTGTTTCTGGATTAAACCCTTCAACAACGTATAATTTTTATGTAAAAGCGAAAGATGCAGCAGGAAATGTTTCGGCAAACAGCTCAACCGTTTCGGCAACAACAAATGCTGGAACAACCAATCCTAGCCCGACGGGTTGTGTAAGTGAAAATTTTGAGACCATTCCATCGGCAAGCTCATCATCGTATTCTACAAGGACATGGACGAGCAACGGAATTACATGGACTGCAACTGATTCAAGAACCGATCAAACCATTACAAATAAAGCCATAAGCATAAGAGACGGATCATTAAAATCTAGCAGCTCAGCAAACGGAATTGGCTCATTAACCGTTACAACGCAGCTGAAATTCAGTGGAAGCAATGGCAGTTTTAATGTTCAGGTAAACGGTGTAACGGTCGGAACTGTACCATATAGCACCACTGCAACGATTACAACCATTAACAACATCAATATTTCCGGAAATGTAGTAGTAACGTTAGTTAATAATTCTGCAAGTAACAGAGTAGCGATTGATAATTTAAGCTGGACTTGTTATAATACAGTTTCAAGACAAGCGAAGACCCCAAGTTTTAATGCAGAAGCAAAAGAATTAAAAATCTATCCTAATCCAATTGTGAATAATGAAATTTTTGTGAAAGGTGAAACAGAAAGCATCAAAAAAGCGGAGATCTATAACCTTCAAGGGAAAGTAATGCAGACTTTTGATCATCCTTTCAGAAAGGAAAATTCAATTAGAATTAAAAGCTTATTACAGGGAACTTACATTTTAAAACTTGACGAATCAGCCTTAAAATTTATCGTAAAATAATTTGTAATTATTATCACTAAGCAAAAAAATGCTGTCCTGAATTCCTGGACAGCATTTTTTTATATCAGACAGATTCGAGGCTAAAATCGGTCGTATATTTTATATCATATTGTTTATATGATTGGCAGACATTCATATTTTTAATCAATCCGTTATCTTTTGATACAGTAAGATTTCCTGTAAAACTAAGATCATTCTGAGTGTCATCAGCTAAAGACTGAACAAGAGAAATTTCGCTTTGATTTTCCAATGAATTTACTGTTTGCTGAATAGGTAATGAATCAGAATTGAAATTTATTTCAAAAAAAGATTTTCCGTTTCTAAAAGGATTTCGGAATGAGGAAAAATACGTTTTCAAGAAGTAATCCTGCTTCATTTTCTGATCAAAAAGTACAGGGTTCTGAACGACATATTTAAATTCTTCAAGATAAATTGCAGCATATTTGTCAGGAAACAGATCATACAATTTTGCCATTATCCCATTCAAATCATTCAAAATCTGCTTTTTTACAGCAGTTCTAACTAATTCTCCTTTAGAATTAACATAAACCTCGACCGAACCTAAACAATTCATGCTTTCTACAGCAAGATAGCTCATTTTGGTATCATGAAGATTCGAAAACTGATCTTTGGAAAAATGAAAAAGATGTTCGTTGAATTCGCTTTTAATCCATTGTAAAGATGCAACATAAGAAAATCCGTTCTCGATTATTTTACCCCCGTCATTGGTTGATTCTTTAATTTTAACTTTAAAATCATTCGAAAACCCAACCGGATCGAATATAATTTCCGGATTTCGTTCTAAGCTTTTAAACGGCGCATCATTTCGTGCATTATACTCGTTTATCCTTTTTAAATCAGGTAAAAGAAGTCTTTTACCAGGAATCAATTCATCTTTCTGAATGAAATCCTCGTGTCTGCAATAAGTATTGTGAAATTCTTTGAGATACACCGGATTTTCCAGCTTGATTTTCTCCGAAATATTTTCCAGTGTATCTCCGGGAAGTATAAAGTGAATCATCATAAATTTTAGAGCTGTATTTTTAGAAAAAGTTGACTATTATCTTTTAATTTAGCCAACAATACTGTTTTGAACTTTGATTAATTAATCGGCATTGTACACAATTTTTCTTTTTACAGACTGATCTTGTCTATACAATTCAACATCCGTGATTCCGCCTTCATAAAACATTTCAATAATGACAGAATTCTTACTGACTTTATAAGAAATCTCAACGATTCCATTTTTATTTATCTTCTGTGAAGTATTGATTTTAGGAAGCTTTTTGAGAAGAAATTCAGAATCTCTCACCAACGATTTCTCTATAATCTCATTGTAGACAGCTTCCAGGGAGTTGGTTGAAATGATACACTCTTCTCCGGACAGCATTTCACCAGTAATTTCCTTACAGTTTGTCTTTAGGTTGTTATTTACTGGTTTTACGCTTTTTTTAGCCTGAATACCGCAAAGTGTTTTAAAATCATATTTTGTCAGAAGCTCCCGATTGAAGCTCACTTCCAATGGCTCTTCGGGGTCTTCAGTAATATCAAAAAGTTTTTCAGAAGCAGGTATGAAACTGAGCCATGCTACTGCATTTTCCACAATCTGTTGATTTTGTGAAGATTCCGAAAGATTGTTTTTCACATATAATTCCAGAACAATTTTCTCATCAGAACTGCTTTCAATCCTAACAAAGACATCTTTATCATTCTTTACAGCCGAAAGATTACTGGAGAGAACAACCTCTCTGAAAAACTCTTCACAGTTGATTTCCCGATTGGGTTCAACCGTTTTTTGCTCTATAATTTCAGCATTTTTTACTTTAGGAGTAGTTTCAGTATGGTTAGATGCTTTTTGGCATCCAAACATGAATAAAACAAAAAATAGGATTACGCTTTGCTTCATTTTTTTATTGATAATTTTAAATATAAGTTACAATGCTTCCACGAATCTCGCTCTGATATTTTTCAAAAAATTCTGGAATTTGTCTGCTCAGCTGCGTTTTTTACATCCCTCCCAAACACGATCTTATAATCTTTCGCAAAATAGGATCTTCCTCAAATGTGCTCATGTAACGTAATATTGTTTTGTGCAGATTATATAAAATAATTTTTTTAGCTACTTCCTTTTAAAGATTAATTAACCTGAACTCGGGATAAGATACATCTTAACTAATTGATTTTCAAAATGAAATTATTTTATCACAAAGGAAAACAAAGAAAAATATTACTTTTTTGAAATGCTTTCAAGTTAAACAATGCTACTTCGTTTATCAAAGTAATACAAGAATTTTGTATCACTTTGATAATTTATACGCCTTTGTATTTCTAAAATCTTTGAAATCATTTGATTAATGCTTTTGTTTAGCTTTGCGTTTTATATAGGTCTTATCCCGAACTCAGGTTAATTATTAATATTCAGGATAACGAAATTCATAGGTAAAATTGCTTTCAGTATCTGATTTTGTAAAGTTTATAATTATTTTGCCTAAAGGATCATCTTTTATAATCTCTAAGCCTTTTGTTGTTTTCCGATACAAAATTCCATTAATCTTATCGGTAAATTCTTTTTGTGGAGGTATTTTTTTGCTAAGATTTTTCGATCCATAAGGAAAATACTTTTTAAAATTTTCATAGTCAGCGTCTAGAGTAGAACTTTGTTTTGTTGGGCCTTTTACGGTCCATTCGTTTTTATTGTTACCGGGAATTCCGCTTATTTCAAAATCATTATTTTTACCTGCTGCAGGTGATTTTTTATAATAAAAAAAATAGCCTCTGTAATATTGGACGATAGTATTATCATCCGCAAGATAAAATGTGTACGAATCAAAAATATCGCAAAGTGTATTATTCTCACCAGAATTAATACTCCCTACAAAATATACACTGTCTTTTTTTGGTTTAAAAAAAGTGATAAAAACACTTTCATCCTCATATTTTTTGAGTTTGACAGGATACTTGTAAGAATAAAGCTCCTTTTTACAATTATTAAAAGTAAGCTGGTTATTTTCAATTTTCAGCTGGGCATATTTTGACATTTCTTCTGCAAAACTAAGATCTCTTTTATCTCCACTTTTCACATCTGATGCAAAATTGTAGCAGCTCCAGACTCCATTGATATCCGGAACCTGAAATTCTGTTGTTATGGTTTCTTTCGGCTTTGAGTCTTTATCATTTTCTATTTGTATGAGGGGCTCGTTTTGAGCGACAGAAACTTTTTTATCTGAAAAATCTTTGCATGAAAGAAAAACGATACCTGTAAAAAAAAATTTAATGAGTTGAGTCATATACATTTGTTTTGAACATATTAATTTCCTGATTTCTTCTTGTCACCAAACCTCTTTCTCCTCCGTTGGTAACATCGGCAAATTCATCTGCACCACCATGGTAATCACCGCTATTGATTTTAATTTTGATCTGGGTTTCACCGCCATTTCTGCCGCCCACGTTTAAAAAATTAGCTCCTGTATTGTATAGCAGGCTTGCAAGAGCATCAAATTCATACTGGTGAAGATTTACGGTAATATCTCTTCGGATTGCATTTTCAAAAGTCGCAA
Source organism: Chryseobacterium sp. RLHN22 (assembly GCF_051011795.1). Lineage (NCBI taxonomy): Bacteria > Pseudomonadati > Bacteroidota > Flavobacteriia > Flavobacteriales > Weeksellaceae > Chryseobacterium > Chryseobacterium sp. RLHN22. The sequence goes on along the minus strand of NZ_JBPCHW010000004.1, from coordinate 13,117 downwards.
GCTTTTCATCAAACAACTGTAGAGCCGTTTCATGAGTAATTCCATTTTTAAATCTTTCAGGAATGGTGATATTTTCGCATTTGTTTTTAGCAATCAAATAGCCATAGCCGATTGTACAATATCCTTCAGAATCATTGTAAACGTTGCTTTCAAATTTTTCGTAATCTTTAATAAAGTCTTTTCCTCGCTCACTCGTTCTAAGAATAGATGGCGGAACCCTTTCACCTGTATCTTCCTCGAAAGTATTTCGATAACCTTCCTGTAAAATTGCCACACCATCACCTAAATCGCTTCTCCTGCTAAAGGGTGGATTAGAAGAATTACTCAATGACGAATTTAAATCAAATCCGGCTGCTCCTGTAAAATACTCAAAATGGAGCATGTAAACTTCGTAGCCACGGACAACACCTTTATACCATGTTCTTAACCAACCTGTTTTCCCTATCGGATCTTTCTGCTTAACCATATCTCCTGCTTTAACAACAACTGTATTATTTTCGACCTCACCATATCGGATAATAAACTTACGGCCGTCATTAGTTTCGTGCAATATCGTCACAGCTCCCGTTCCGTCGGCAAAAGAGGTTGAAACATCCAAAACCTTTCCGTCACAGATTGCGACAACCTCGGTGTAAGGTTTTGAATAAAGATCCCGACCGGCATGTTTCCTTCCTCCTTTTCTATTTGAATTGAATGTTGCCTGATTCGTATTTTGTGCAGCCGCCCAGTAATAATTCTTATGAATGCCCGCAATATCATTTTCCGGTTTTACAAGGAAAGGGAAAATAATTGGCTTTGATTTTATAATTTCAAAATAAGCTCCTTCTGTTTGGAGGAAGTTTTTATCGTGTGCTTTCTCTCCCTGAGCTTTTACATGAAGATACAGTAATTCCGGCATCTTTCTGTAAAGAGTAAAGGTCACCGTATTGTTCTTCTGATAGTCTTTTATTTCTAAAGCATTGATAATATCATCAAGATACGCATTTTTTCCATCAGCAATTTTCACATTGTTTTCATTGCCACTTTTAGCATACCGAAGGATCGTTTCAGCAACAGTTTTTTTGCTGCTTTCGTCGGTCACTTTATTTTCGCCCCCAAATTTATACGTGTACTCGCCATCTTCCTTTCCTTTGGAAACCTTTTGTACCCAATTCTTTAAATCATCATTTGATTTAGGTCTCAAATGTACCGGAATTCTGACCTCTCCATTTTCAAACTGCCCCGTAAATTCTTGCTTTTCTGTTCCCGGAACTTCCTCTGTAGCCGAAGATGCCATGTTCATCTGTTCTTCCGTGATTTCCAGGATTGATAAAACAGCATCCGCAGAACCTTTGATTAAACCATCCTTCTCCTTGATGGTTATAGTTGCCTGTTTTCCGTTTAAACCTGCTGCACGCGCAACAAGATAAACTTTAGCATCTAAAGGTGCTTTCTCTATCTTTTTGAATTCTGCTCCCAATTTAAAAACAGGAATAGTAACGGTTTTGTTATTTTCCGTATCAGTACCATATTCGTTCGCCGTTAGTACCTGAATAATGGTTTCTTTTGTCGTATATTTTTTTGCATTTTTTAATTCGCCTTCTATTTTTTTCAAAATAGTTTCAGCAATTTTCGCTTTTTCATCGGCAGTAGAAGTTTTGTTGTTGGCTTTTCTTCCGCCAAATGTGTACACATGATTTCCATCTGCTTCACCTGTGAGCTTAGTGTATTCTTTTTTTGCAAAATAGGCATCGGTTAAATTTTCCACAGAAGAATCCTGAACAATACTCACTGTTTTCCCACCGCCTGCTTGTGAAGTCGGTGTTTTTTGGGCTGTAATTTTTCCGAGAGCTTCTTTGTAGTCCCAGAGTTCCAGGTTATTCCACCAATCAGTTACCCTGTCGACGATTCCTTTTTCTTCTTTTTGAGATTGGGGTTTTGCTGCGGCAGGAGAGTTTTGGGCTCTTGGAGGAGTATTTTGAACAGGAGCTTGTCCTGAAGGATTACTGTTAGGTTGTTGAGGCTTTGGCTGTGGTCTGGTTGCAGGAGCAGGAGTATGAAGCGGATTATTTACATCAACATTATCTGTTGCATGTTTCGTATGCGAAAAATATTCTACCGTAACATAAAACTCAAGCTTTTCGGGATCTGTTTCGCCCTGCATCGCTTTTTGCATCAATGCCCTTGTTAATGTAAACTCTGCTACTGCAACGCCACTTGCATTTACAGATGCTTCTTTCGTTTCAATTAAAAGATTTTTGGCATCATGACCTTCCCCGGTCTGATCATCTTCCCAAAGAGAAAATTTCAATTTCTTACCCGCCAAATTAACACAGTGTGCACGAGCTCTCATTTTTTCGGTGAAACTAAATTCAGTTCCGGGAGAATCATCTACATACTGCAATTCTACTTTTTCAATTTTCGGAACTGCTGCAGGTTGCGGAGTGATTTCTAGAGTCGATGCTCCACTTCCTTCCGGCTCGAAAAGATAAGCCTCCAAACGATAGGTATGCTTTTGTGCAACTTCCCCAAATGTAAAAGTTCCTGCGCCTGTTTTTTTTATATTGGTTGTTGTAAATCTTCCGTTTGATCTTTTTTTGAACAATTCCCAAGTAACGCCTGCTGCATTACGCTGGTTTTGTGGTGTCGCAGGATACCAGTCTGTAATGGTATATGTGGTAGCTTCCCCTACCTTCGGAGAAGTATTTCCGGATATTTTTGAAACTCCTCTTTTTGACATCTCAGAATTTTTTTTAAATTAATAGGCATCTAATTCACTTTCCATAGCCGTTTCTTTGAAGTCATCAACATTTACCAGAGGATTCATGTGTCTGATGATTTTTTCATCTGCATTTTTCACATTCTGCTTACTCATTTCGCCCCGTTGACCATGGTCTTTAATTGTGATTTTCCCACCTGTTGTACATTGCAGCTCGGATACTTCAGTTACACATTTTTTATCCATAACCAAAACCTTATCGTAGGTTTTCTGCCATTTCCCGGCAGGTGCATAAGCACAGGGAAGATAACCACCTGAACTTGGTTTCAGTTTACATTTTCCAAAACTTGGACCCGGCGGATCGAATTGCAGATCATCTTCTGTAACAGCCAGATAATCTGCGCTTCCTGCAGAATCATTCCAGAAGTGTTTGTTGTGTGTACTTACGATATGTTTAGGAAACTGATCTCCCTGATCACATTGACATGTTCCCTTTTGAACGACAAAGTGTTTGCCATCATGAGATGATGCTTGAGTAGACATATTTGTGATATTTGGTCTCTCAAAGATAACAAAAAGTAATTTAACATAAAAAAAACGGAAAATTAATTTTCCGTTTTTTTGTTATGCATTAAGTAATTAATGCTTAGTGTATTCCGGCTCTTCTACAGGAAGCATGGTCGGCATAAAATATTCATTTAACCAATAAAATTCCTGGCCATTCTGCATGATTTTTACAGCCGGATTATTTCTATGGGTAAGCATTCTGTCTGCCAAATCTTTGTAATATTTAAAGTAACTTCTGGCTTCCTCATTGGTAATAATCTTGGATTTCGTCCATCCTCTCAGCATATATTTTGACATCTTTTCTTCTTCAGAATTATCAAAACCGGTACTTATACCTACCGCATAAGACATTGGCTGCTTGTATAGCTCTCCCTTATCTAAAAATTGCAATGTTGGGTTATATTTTTTAAGAAGTTTAATATATTCTTTTACAGCTCTTCCCTGCTTAAAATCCGTTCTTGCCGCGCCGGTTTTTTCATAAACTTCACTGTAGAAAGCTTTCAGCTGATCGTATTCTTTTTCTGAAATCAAAATTCCTTTTTCTATCCCCTGCTTATAATCCATCAATTCTTTAGGAATATATCCTTTTGCCAAAAAGGGATTACCATAATTAATCAACTGCGCTGCAATTCCTGAAGGAACAGGATTGGTTAATCCCGGGTACAAATATTTGTATTTGAAATCGACCTCAGTTTTATCTGCACCTACTGAAGAATGAAAACGCTCATTCAAAGACTTATCAATCATTTCGTTATCGTAAGTAACCTGAGCGATAAGACTATCAACCGATTTTACCAAGAGCCCCGGAGCGGCAATATCTCCCTTTTTAGGAAAAACAACAAATCCCTGTGCCATGCTCTGCTTAGGAAAATCTAAAGAAAAGAAACCAGCATCACTTTCTATAAGATTAAAATTATTCTTCGTTAAGACCTCACTCTGGTTGATGATTTTTTGTTTTTTTAATTCTGCTACATTCTTAGCTGTGTTGGTAACGATATTTTCAGACATCAAAACAAAATCGTTATAGGTATCAGAAGAGCGGGCATTCGTCTGGAACATAATCAGTTTTGCCTGAGCTTGCGTTAATGAACCAATTACACCAGACATACTTCCGTTTCGGTTGGCAGAAGTACCGATTGTAATCACAATATTGGTCTCGTCGGGAACATCAGAAAGCAGATTTCCGGCAGCTATTAAACCTTCATTTAAAGGCTGATTTCCAACATTACTAGGACAATTCATTTCATTGGTCTTATCCTCGATAAATTTAATTATTTTGTTGTAATCCTTACTTAAAACTGACGGAGCTACATTTTCTCCGCAAGAATTATTTTTATAAAGAACTACACCATATTTAATTGAATTAAAATAAGAAGGTTTTTCAAATTTCAACTGAAGATCCTGTAAAAGTGACCCTACAATTGGAATGAATGGTGTATTTGATGCACTTACATCCAAAACAAATACAATATTTGCTTTTTTATTTTTATCTATTATTTCTTTATAGCGGTCAAAATAAATAGCTTCTCCTAAAACATTTTTAACAAAGTTTTTGCTGTAATCTAAAACATTGGTAAAATATTTTGTTTTAACATCAGGTTTTGCCTCTTCATTTAGGGTCAGTGTTACAGGGAAAATATTTTCAAGAGGTGGACGTTTATTTACGTCAGTAAGTAGAACTGCAGTTCTTTTATCCGCATCTGCTCCACCTGGAGCTCCTTCATGAATTCCTAAAGTGGTTTCTTTTACACCTGTAGTGTTTTTCATTTTCACCGCAGAACGTTCCCCCCATGTTGAAATCACATCAGAGCTTACCCATCCGTACAATCCTGTACTGATGCTGTCGATATCAATATTCGGTTTTTTTCCTACTAAAAATCGTTTATTATTTTCTGCCTGCTTGTAAACATAAACCATCTGTCCGTTTGGAATTTTCACATCAGCCGTTTCGATAAGGCTTGGTGAGTTGAAAACCATAATGGAATCATTTTTATAATACCTTTCAGCATTTTTAATAACATTAGGATGATTTGGTACTACAGCGACCTTTACCGGATAACCATTTTTTTCATTCTTTAAAGAATTGCTCCATAGCAAAAGGTCCGCTTCCGGAATCCAGCCGTAAGTTTTGACTTGTTTTGATGAAACTTTTTTCATCAATGCATCGGGAATATATTCTGCTACTTTTACCATTCCGTCGCGGCTTTTTAAAACCATCAATGGCTCTAAAAATTTAACTTCTTTATAAGACTTTTCATCATTCTTGTCTAAGTATGCCGTATTTCTGGAACGGTCTGAAATAGCAATCCAGGGCACTGATTTTTTAGGATAGCCATTAATTACTGAAGCGTTGTCAATTTGCCCGTATTTTTGTGGCTCAGGAGTTTTTTTAGACGGTAACTTTACCTGACAACTGGTAAGCAAAACCGATAATCCTACATAATATGCCGCTAGAGGAAATTTATTTCTCATCTTATTTTCTTTATGATTGGTGTAATGTCCGAAAAAACCGGAGCATAATTATTTACTTTGGTTAACATCTACTTTGGTTACACAGGTCATGCCGTCGTCGAAATTTAGTTTTACAGATTGTATCACCATATTTTTATCGAACTGAAGACCCGCACAGTACAGATAAAAATTATTAACCTTACTGTCTGAAACTTTTACAATTGCATTTTCATTGTTGCAGAGATAAGTCCTCAAGAGATAATTGTAATGCATATTGAAGCTATTTCCGTTTGCAATCTGTTGCAGGTGATATTTAAAATCGTTGTCTTTTTTAGCATACAATTCGTCTAATGTGGGTTCTTCATCTTCCATAGAATTGTAAGCCTGCAGAATCTTGATATGGTGCTGAATAGGCTCTATATCTTTATCGGTATATAGTGTAACTACATAATCTCCCGGTTTTTGGAAAGCGTAGATTGCTAATTTATCTTTGGCATCAATCTTACCTGTCTCTCCGAATCTCCAGGTAAACTGTGAAGCATCAGAAAGAGCACGGAACTGCACATTTTCGTACTGCATCGCCTGAGTCTGTGCATCAATTTTCGTAACCGAAGCTGCACTGTCTTTAGGTTTTGGAATTCCTCTTGGAGAAACCAGAATCGGGAAAGATTTTGTGTATTTATTATCAATAATCAAAGTTACGGTATAGTAACCCGGTTTATCATAAAAGTGAATTCCTCTACTTTTATCAGAGGTAGTACCATCGCCAAAATCCCATTTTTTGAATTTGGCAAACTCTGTTTTATCCTGAAATGTTAAGGTATCTCTTACCAAAAGCGAAGACGGGAAAACCACTCCTTTTATATCATCTGCTGAATGGATGACCTTCTTCTGAAGCCACAATGCGACGAGTGCGGCAATAAGCAATGTGGCTATAACACCGATGATGATGTTTTTCCTGTTCTTTTGAAAATAGTTCATAGTAATTTTTTGTGATATATTTATAATTTGTGGTATTATCTGGCACTTAAAGCATTATTCCTCTCCCGGAGGCTCTGGCTTTTTTCTTTATATCCTAACTGACAGTCTTCGAACTGCTTTTCGAATGTTTTTGTTGTTTCATTCATTTTCATAATCCGGTCTTTATCAATCATATTCATTTTAAAAAATTTTCCGATCTGTGGAAATGCCTGTTTTCGGGGATCGTTAACGACAACATTCTGAAAAGTATTGGCTAAATCCTGTATTGCAAATTCTGCCTCATTTCTTTCCACCGGCTGCTGAATTTCTACAGACAATCTGTTTACTCTTGCAGAAGCAGTATCTATTAAAACCAATCCAACCTTTTGCTGCTGTTTGAATTTAACTTTTTGCTCTAGAATCTGAAGCGAATTGGTATCTGCCTCTGAAAAAGGTGATGCGAAGTTTTTAAGAAAAATAATTCCTAAAAATAATAGCGCAACAACAAGCATTAAAATCAGATAAAAAAACTGATATTGCTTCTCTTTTTTTGATAATGTAATCTGGCCCTGCATAATTTCTACTTTAAAATAACGGCTATCTTCTTCTACCCGTGAACTTTCTGGTAGGATCTATTTTCATTTTATTACTGATCTGATTAGATCTTCCCTGACATTCCTGAACATTTCGTATAGCGATCTGCTGCTTAAAAGATACATTGATAATCTGGCTTTTCAGATTAAGCATCGGCTTTATTCTCTGCATTAAAACAGCATAATGTTTAAAATTATCGGCGCTATCAGCTCCCATAATATCCTGTGCTTCCCGAACATTATCAAGAATATAAGTACGTAAAAAATTATCGTTATAAGCTTTATCAGAATCTAAAAGCTCCATTCTTGCATAAATACTGTCTACGTGGATGCGCAAAAGATTATCCCTGTTCAGTAAATCTCGATAGCGTGTAACTTCCTCGTCTACTCCCTTAAGCTGTTTGTCATAGCTTTTAAAAAAGAAATATACGCTGGTAAATGAAACAGCAGATAAAATAATGAATGAAAGTATAAATTTCCATATTCCTGATCTTACATCAGATCTGTTTAATTTTTTTTCTCTATTAGAAGACATATCTGTGATTTGGTTTGGAATGTGAAAATAGCAAAAAAAACAGTTATGCACAAAATTAAATTCAATGCATACAATACTATTTACAATTTTTTAATGTAAACTTTAATTTTCAGATCCGAAAGATTTTCATATTTTAGTGATCAGAATTTTACTTCTAGCTACCAAATCACGAAAAACAATGAGCAAGTTACTGACCAATACGGTACGTTTTTCTATTGCAGACAGCGATTTTTATTTTAAAAAAATAATGATCAAAACCCTTCTGGAAAACCCTTTCAACATGCTTCTCAATGACTGCAACAATGGTCATGAGCTTATCAACAGAACGTATCGCAGGCAGGAAGATGTTTTTATTATAGAACTTTTCATGCCCGTTCTGAGCGGCATTGAAGCTATAAAATTTATCAGAAAAAACAATAATGAAACTCCGATTATCACCTATTCGGGAACTTTTCAGGAAGATTTTGCAGAGATTTTATCAAAGATCCCTAATATTTATTACTGTCAGAAAAACAGCAATACCATCAAAGAAATTGTGAAGGGTCAAATCTCATCAAAAGATTTTGATTATGACGCATACTATCATTCGTGGCAACAGCAGCCTCTTGCCGTACAAGAGTATATGAACAGACAAAAAATGAGTCAGGAAGAACTGTCTCCCACGGAGATTCAACTGATGAAATTTTGCTATGAAGGCTTCAGTAATAAAGAGATCGGCGAGCAGCTTAATCTAAGCACACGTACCATCGATACATACATCAACAGGCTTACCGAAAAGCTTGGTTTAAAAACAAAACTTCATCTGATTCGGTTCTGTGTGGAAAACGGATATTACAATTCCAGCATGTAAAAAACTTAACTTTTTCGGAGTATATTATACTAAACATAAAATTGTCAGCTATTTATGTTGAAATATTTTTTGCCTGAATTTGCTTCTATTCATTTTTTTTAACTAAATTTGCACACCTAAAATTTAAAATTTACAAAGGAAATGACAAAGGCAGAATTGGTAAACACCATCTCAAATAAATTGGGGACCGAAAAGAATGAAACACAGAAAGTTGTAGAAGCTTTTATGCAGGAGATCAGAACTTCTATGTACAATGGAGACAATGTTTACTTAAGAGGTTTTGGATCTTTCATCGTGAAAACAAGAGCAGCAAAAACAGGGAGAAACATCTCTAAGAACACTGCAATCGAAATTCCTGCACATAATATTCCTGCTTTCAAGCCATCAAAATCTTTTGTGGAGAAAGTGAAAACTAAAGTTGCAGTAAAATAAAGAATAATTAATATTAACTAGTTACTAAAAAATTTAACATTATGCCAAGCGGAAAGAAAAGAAAAAGACACAAGGTTGCAACTCACAAAAGAAAGAAAAGAAGAAGAGCGAACAGACATAAGAAAAAATAATCTCTCACGGGATTTTTAAATATAATAATATAGTTGGTGTGTTTAAATTATTAATATTCACCGACTATATTTTGTTATGTAAAATAAGTAGAAATTGAGATCAATACAGCAGTTCGCCTCTCAAATTTCATTATCAATCTTTTATCTTTAATTTAAAAAATGAAGAAAGAACTAATAGTTTCGCATGAAGATGATCTTACAAAGATTGCTTTGCTGGAGGATGGCAGACTATGTGAACTTCATGAGGAAGAAGACAAGAATGATTTTGTAGTCGGAGATCTGTTTATAGGAAAAGTAAAAAAACTCGCGCCCAATCTTAATGCCGCATTCGTAAACATCGGCTATGATAAAGATGCATTTCTGCATTATCAGGATCTGGGACCGCAATATCTTACGTACCGAAAGTTTCTAAAAGATTCGGTTTCTAAAAAACAGACTTCTTCAGGTCTGAAAAATTTCGAAATTCAGCCTGAAATCGACAAAAACGGGACAGTAGATAAGATCATCGCCAAAGATGATATCGTTTTACTACAGATTACAAAGGAGCCTATCTCCACAAAAGGACCCAGGATTTCTACACAAATTTCTTTAACAGGACGTTTTTTGGTCTTGATACCTTTCGACAATAAGGTTTCCATTTCAAAAAAAATAGGCAGTTCCGAGGAAAAAGTAAGACTTCGCACATTGATTGACAGCATAAAACCTGAAGGTTTCGGCGTTATCATCAGAACGGTTGCAGAAGGCAAGAAAGTAGCTGATCTTCATAATGATATGAACCAGCTCATCCAGAAATGGGAGAATACTTTTAAGAATATCCAAAAGAATAAAGTACCTTCCAAAGTTCTAAGTGAAGATGACAAAGCATCGTCTATTTTAAGAGATAACTTCAACCAGGATTTTGTAAATATCATTTGTGATGACGAGCAAATGGTAGAAGAAATGAAAAATTATCTGGAAGTAATAGCACCGGAACGAAAAAACATCGTTCAGTTTTATGACTCCCACATTCCTCTCCTCGAATATTACAACGTTGAAAAACAGCTTAAACAAAGCTTCGGAAAACACGTAAATATTCCAAGTTCAAAAGGTGCATATCTTGTGATAGAACACACAGAAGCACTTCACGTAATCGACGTGAATTCCGGAAACAATATTACAACCGGAAACGCCGCCAATAAAGAACACGCACTGAACGTGAACAAAATGGCAGCCACAGAAATAGCAAGACAACTTCGTCTTCGAGACATGGGCGGAATCATCGTCGTAGATTTTATCGACATGACCAACCCTGAACACAGAAAAGATCTGTATGAACATTTCAGAACCGAAATGAGCCGTGATAAGGCCCGTCACAAGATTTTACCGCCAAGTAAATTTGGTCTGATACAAATCACAAGACAGAGAAACCGTCCGGAAAAACAGATCGACACCAAAGAAGAAAATCCTAACAAAGACGGAGAAATCGTAGCTCCGATTGTTATCGTGGAAAAAATGGGTGAAACCATCAGAACCATTATGCAGAAAGAAAAAGGAAAACTTTTCCTTCATGTGCATCCTTTCGTGGAAGCTTACCTTACAAAAGGAATTAAGAGCATCCAAATGAAATGGTTTTTGAAATACAAAAAATGGGTAACCATCATTCCAAGGGATTCTTTTAAGTATTTAGAATACAAGATCTACAATTCGAATAAAGAAGAATTAAGCGGATATTCTAATTAAAAAACATTTTACAGCCTCCAAATACGGAGGCTTTTTTTGTTGGAACTTTTAAAAATTTTCCTGTTTTTTTGTTAAAAATAATGTTAGAAAAATATGTTTCCATAAATTATTATCTTCAATGAGATTGCTAATTATAAATCATCATATTTATTCGTAAAATTACTGTAGTAATTTAATCTTAAAATTATCTATAATTAACATTTTCAAGCTTCCTTTCTAAAAGATATATTAGTAAATTTGAGCTATGGAAAGCTTTGGAAAAGATCTTTTACGCAAAATAAAAAATGCTGAATTAGCCGGTGCGAATGCACACGGAATTTTCTCACCGCCATCACGTCCTGTATTTACCTATGATCAGGTTTTAGAAAAAAATCCAAAATTCGCTGCTGTTAATATTGTTTTATATTTAAAAGACAATGAGTGGCATTTTCCATTAATTGTAAGATCTAAAAACGAAAGAGACCGGCATAGCGGACAAATTTCTCTTCCCGGTGGAAAACGTGAAGAAATGGATCAGGATTTTGCAGAAACTGCTATCCGTGAAACTTCCGAAGAAATCGGTCTGGAAAAACATTATGTAAGAATTATTCGTGAGCTGTCACCTATATACATCCCGCCGAGTAATTTTTATGTATATCCGTATATTTCATACACCAAAAAAAATCCGGAATTTATTCTACAGCAGAGTGAAGCTGTGGAGGTAATAGAATTTCCAATCACTTCATTTTTGAATTTACCCGATAATCCCGAAATTATGGCATTACCGGGGGCAGGAGGTCATGAAGTTCCGGTCATCAACTTCAACGGATATATTATCTGGGGTGCTACAGCCATGATCCTGAGCGAATTCAGCCAGTTGATAAAAAAAATGTAATTTTGCACGCAAATTGTTTGGTTTAAAAAATGGCGAAGAAAAACATTTTTACCGATTCGTTCGGAACACCTTATTTCTTAAAAAGACTAATCATTTTTATTCTGGGAATAGTTTCTTACAGAAGATTCAACGGCTTCAACAAGCTAAAAATTACCGGAACAGAAAATTTGGTAGATTTGCCGGATTCCAACGTGCTTTTCGTGTCCAACCATCAAACGTACTTTGCTGATGTTGCAGCAATGTACCATGCATTTTGTGCCGTAAACAACGGTTATTTAAATACAATCAAAAACCCGATTTATCTTTTAAATCCAAAAATTGATTTTTACTATGTTGCTGCTGAAGAAACCATGAATAAAGGTATTCTTCCTAAAATTTTTAAAATAGCAGGTGCTGTTACCGTAAAAAGAACATGGAGATCGGAAGGAAAAAATGTCAACAGATTGGTAGACATGAGCGAGATCGACAATATCATGAAAGCTTTGGATAACGGCTGGGTAGCTACTTTTCCGCAAGGTACAACAGCTGCTTTTGCACAGGGAAGAAAAGGTACCGCCAAACTGATCAAAAATCAAAGACCAATTGTTATTCCTATCAAAATAAATGGATTCAGAAGAGCGTTTGATAAAAAAGGACTTCGTGTAAAAGTAACCGGAGTAAAACCCACAATGGAATTTAAAAAAGCTTTAGATATTGATTATGACCAAGAAAATGCACAGCAAATTCTTCACAAAATCATGACTGCTATTGAACAAACCGAAGATTTCAATGTGCTTCACACGTATGATGAAGAAATTAAAGCTAAAAAATCTGAACAAAACAATCAATAAAATTCAAGAACCGCAATGAAGAAGATTTTAGGAATATTTTTAATTATTATAACCGTACTTTCTTGTAACAGTCAGAAAAAATATTCAGATTTTGACATCAGTTACTCCAGAAGCGGTGGATTTGCTCCTACCTACGAAAACCTTCTGATTAAAGGAAATGATGCTCATTATTCTTTTGAGGGACAAGGTAAAAAACTTAAAAAAAGTTTCAAAGTATCCAATGATGATTTAAAGAAACTGGATGAAACGCTTTCAAAAAATAATTTCAGAAGAATTCAGGAAGACCACAAAAAAGTTTACGATAACGTAACGACTTCCATCAACATAAAAAAAGGGGCCAACGAAGGAACTAAAAGTGACGGAAGTATGATTATGCCTAATTTTACAACCAATTGGGAAAATATTGTTGCTGGCTTTCAGGAAATCATTAACAATAACGTAAAAAACTAAAAAATAAGTTGAGAACTCATTTCATTG